>CAZBOK010000229.1:0-7572 GCA_964493525.1 uncultured Phycisphaeraceae bacterium
GGCGAGCACGTCGACGCGCGGGCGCGAGCCCGCCGTGATCACGAAGAGGTCGGCGTCCACGACGCGATTGCCCGGCAGGCGCAATGCGCGCACGGCGTCGCCGACGCGGTAGGTGCCTTTCGCGTCCGCGTTCACGACGATCTGGCAAGCCGACTTCGCGAGCGCTTCGGCGACCAGCGTCGCCGCGCGTTCCGAGAAGCGCGCCAGGATGCGCGGACCCTTCTCGACGATCGCGACTTCGCAGCCGCGGCGCAGGAACGCGTCGGCCGCCTCGATTCCCGAGAATCCGCCGCCGATCACGGCGACCTTGCGCGCGCCGGCCGCGAGCCGCTCGAGTATCCCTTCGAGGTCGGTGATCGTGCGGAAGCGGAAGACGTTGCGCGCGTCCGCGAACTCCTTGATCGCCGGGATCACGGGCTCGATGCCGGTCGCCCACACGATGCTCGAGTAAGGCAGCGACTCGCCGTCGACCTGCAGCAGCTTGCGCCGCGACTCGAGCTTCACCGCGCTGCGCCCGGTGAACACCTCCACGCGGTACACCTCGCGGAAGTACTCGACGCGCTCGCGGTTCAACGCCTCGATCGCCGGCGCTTCACCGGAGAGGTGGTACGCGGGGCCCGAACGCGCGAAGCTCACGTGGGGTCCGCGTTCGATCAACACGATCCGCGCGTTCTCGTCGGTCTCTCGAGCCCGCGCAGCCGCAGTCGGCCCGGAGTGGGCTCCGCCGACGACCAGAATGGTCCGCTTTGCCAATGGCGCCTCCGTCGGCGTGGAGAGTAGCGGCAGGCGCGCGCGGTCGGTTCTGAGTTTTCGAGTTCCGCTGGCGCCAAAGAGCGCCGGCGGGCCCCTTCCGCGCTGCGCCGTCGGATCGGCCGTTCAGCCCTTTCGCGCGGCCCCGATCGACCAGGTGCCGTGCGCCTTGGCGACGATCACGCCGTCCTCGCGGACGCATTCGCCTTCGAGGAACGCGATCTTCTTGCCGCGCCGCACGACGTGCGCGGTCGCCGCGAGGCGGCCTTCCGCGGCGGCCATGAAGAGGATCGAGAGCTGCACCGTCGCGCACCATTCGCCGTCCTTCAGCGAGCGCACCGCGCAGCGGCCCATCGCGCCGTCGAGCAGCATCATCGCGACGCCGCCATGGATGACGCCGACCTCGTTGGTGAACGACGAGTCCGCGTCGATCTCGAGGCGCACGGTGCCGTCCGGCAGGTCCTGCGGGACGATCCCGAACTTCCGGTTGAAAGGCGAGTTCTCCATCGTGGTTCCGATTCGCGATCAGCGGACGAGCAGCACCTTGCAGTTGCCGCAGCGCGCGAGGCCGTCGAGCGCGGCGCGCGGCAGTTGATTCGTCTGGCGGCAGAACGGGCAGATCAGACGCACGTCGGCGCCCGAGTCGGAGAAGCGCGGCCGGCCGCACCGCCCGCACTCGGCGCGCGCGCGCGGCGAGAACGTCCGGCACGACGAGCACAGCACGAGCTTCTGCCGCGGCGGCGGACGATGCGTCGCGCCCGATGCCTCGATGCGCTGGTAGGCGTCGTGGATCGCCTTGAACTTCTCGGACGCGATGCGCACGAACTCCTCGCCGAGGTGCTGGTATCGATCCGGGTGGTAGGTCTTCACGAGCTCGCGGTAGCGCGCCTTCACCTCGTCCATGTCCGCGCCCGGTTCGACGCCGAGCAGGCGCCAGTCCTCATCGCGGTCGGTGCCCTGCGGATCGTGCGGCACCACGAAGAGGTCGCGCAGGTTGTCGAACTCGGCGCCGTCGATGCCGAGCACGCTCGCGACCTGGCGCAGCGCGATCTCCTCGACCGCGAGCAGTTGCCGGTCCGCGAGCGCGATCCGGAACAGCACGAACACGACGTGCGCGCGGTCGTTCTTGTCGAGGGTCACGAGTCCGCGCGCGGCGTCCGCGGGCGTCTCCGCCGGGCGCGCGACCGCCTCCGCGATCCAGCGATCGATGTCGCCGAGCCGACTCTCCGGCAGTCCCGCGTCGCGCTCGAAGTAACGATGCAGTTGCTGGCGCGCGGCGGGCTCGATCGCCCCGGTGACGCGCGCGACGGCGACCGCGACGCGGATCAACGCGCGCGCGCGATCGGACGTCGGAGTCGACCCCGCCATCGAGCGCGGCCGCGCCGCGGCGACGCGCGTGCCGATCTGGTGGCCGACGAACGCGCCGAGCGCGGCCCAGGTCACGCGCGCGAGGAAGCCGCCTTTCGCGATCCACAGCCCGACGACGGCGCCGATGAACATGCCGACCGCGCCGTTCGATTTCGCGTCGGCGTCGTCGCGAGTGGTCGCGGAGCTCATCGCTTCCAGGCTTTGCCGTCGACGCCGGCGGGCGGCGTCACGAAGACGCGCGCGGCGAGCGTCGGCGCGACGTCGACGGTCGCGATCGGATCGCTCGACACGCGCGCCTCGATGCCGGCGCCGAACAACAGGATCGGCACGCGCTGGTCGTAGGCATGGTGAGTGGTGTGGTTCGCTTTCGCGTAGGGCGCGATCGAGAGGTAGTCGGGGTACCAGCCGGGGAGGAACGCGATCATCAGGTCGCCGCTGCGCGTCGGGTTGAACGAGCGGCGGAACGCGTCGGGAACGCCCGCGTCGTCCGGCGTGAGGAGTCGGTGGCGCGGGTAGACCGCCTCGATGCCCGACGATCCCTTCAGCGCGTCGACGACCACGTCCTCGGCGTCGGCCGACTTCAGGTGGTGGGCGGTGATCACGTCCTGATCGAGATAGATGTCCGGCCGGACGTCGATGACCCAGTCCGCGGCGCCGAAGCGTTCGTCGAGCGCCGCGTCGGCTCTTTCGGCGAGCGTCGACTCGCGCAGCCGGCCCGCGTCCATCCCGCGCGAGATCAACAACTCGGCGATCGGACTCACGCCGTGGTCGGAGCTGAGCGCGAGGAGGTACTTGCCGCGACCCACGCTCTCGTCGAGCGCCGCGAGGAACTTGCCGAGCGCGTCGTCGAGCCACGTGTAGTACTCGGCCACTTCGCGCGAGTCCGGGCCGTAGGCGTGGCCGACGTAGTCCGCGGCGCTCATGCTCAAGCACAGGAGGTCCGGCACGTCGTCCGCGCCCAGCGACAGCGCGGCGCGCGCGGCGAGCGCCATCGCGATCGTGCGCTCGTCCGCGAACGGCGTGAACGGCAGATCACCCGGAGTCTTCACCGCGTGCGGGAACGTCGCGCCGCGCGCCGGTCCGAAGCCGTTCTTCCCTTCGTACGGCGTGTCGTCGTCGGTCGCGCCCATCGACCGCGCGAGCGCGTCGGGAAGCCGCGCGGTCCACTCCTTTCCCATCAACGCGGACGCGGGATGCTCGCGGCTCCAGTCCTTCGCGAAGGCGGGCAGCTCGTTCGCGTACCACGTCGACGTCGTGAACTCGCCGCTCGACGTGTCGACGTAGAGGCAGACGTCGGGGTGCTGGCCGCCGAGCAGCGCGGCGGAGCGGTCCTTGAGCGCGACGGCGACGACCTTCGACTCGGGTCGCGCGGCCTTCATCCAGTCGCCGAGGGCGGGCACCAGGCAATCGCGCGGCGACGCGCCCGGCACGTCGCGCAGCACCGACTTCACCTTGGTGTCGACCGACGCGAGGTGGAATTTGTGGCGATCGTCCTCGTTCGGCAGGTCGTTCGAGACGACGCCGTGGCGCGACGGGTTCGAGCCGGTCGCGAGCGTCGCGTGGCCGGGCGCGGTCGAAGTGATCGCGTGCATGTGCCGCGCGTTCTTGAACCAGGTCCCTTCGGTCGTGAGCCGGTGCAGGCCGCCGTTCTGCTGCTCGAGGATTGGCTGGAAGCGCTCGAGCAGGTCGGCGCGCATCTGGTCGACGACGAACAGGACGACGAGACGCGGCGGCGCTGGGTCGGCGACCTCTCGGTCCTGCGCGCGCGCCAGCGTCGCCGCGGCGAGAGCGAACCAGAGGAGCGACGCAAGCGTCACGCGAACCATGCGACCACCGAGAGGAACGTCTGCACCCAGAACTGATGCAGGGCCGCGAACGGCAGCGCCGCGAGCCGGTCGCGTTCGGCGAGCCGGCCGTTGTTCGTGACGTCCAGGTCGAGCGCGATCTTCCGATCCGGGTCGACGATCGCGGCGACGAGCTTCGACGCGCGCGGCGCGACCTCCACCGTCGTCCACGGCCGCGCGCCGTCGATCGGGCGCCGCTCGGCGGTGCCGTCGGCGAATCGCAGCTCCAGTTCGGTCGCGAGCCGCAGCCGCCCTCGGTTGTGGACCGTGACCGTCGCGCCGAACGATTTCGGAGCATTGGACGCGGGCGCTTCGAACTGCGGCTTCATCGGCTCGCCGACCTTCGCCTGCGGGAGGAAGCCGATGACCGGCTTCACCTCGAAGCTGCGCGCTTCCTCGACCGCCCAGTCGACCGTGTCGCTGCCGTCGATGCACGCGACCAGGAAGTCGTGCCACCGCCCCGCGAACGCTTCGTCGGCGACCTTCACGAAGTCGTCGGACGTCGGGTAGCGGAACGCGAAGCGGCGCGTCCACGTGCGCAGGAGCGAGCGCATCGCGTCCTCGCCGACTTCGTTCTCGAGCGTGCGCAGCACGAGGCACGGCTTCGAGTAGGCGATCGTGCGGTAGGCGTTCTGATCGCCGACGCGCATCACGTCCCACGACTTGTTGCGCAGCGGCGCGACGTCCGCGAACGGGGCGTAGCTCGCCTTGCGCTTGTAGAACGGCGCGGACGGCATCCCGGCGAGCGCGAGATCCGGCGTCGTGAACCCGAACAGCGTCGACGACTCGGTGAACACGCTCGAATCGAACCCGACGAACGGCGCGAGCCATCCGCCGGAGTCGAGCGCCGGGAGATACACCTGCTCCGCCGCGAGCACCGGCAGTCCGCGCCCGCCGTCGCGCCGGCCGAAGAACGCTTCGCTCGACTTGAACGTCATGAAGGTGGTGAAGCCTTCGTCGAGCCACGCCTCCTCGAACTCGTTGTTCGCCACCATCCCGTACCAATACTGGTGGCTGAACTCGTGGATCGTCACGCCGCTCGGGTCGACGCTCGCGCGCGCGATCGATCCCAGCGCCTCGGGCGTTCCCGAGCCGATCGTGAACAGCGTCGGGTACTCCATGCCGCCGCCGCCGGTGCCGGCCGGCACCGCGTCGACGACGACGCGCGGGTACGGGAAGGGGAAGAACCACTCGTCGTAGTTCTCCATCGTCGTCTTCACCGCGCCGAGGATCAGGTCGGCCTTCGGCTCGAGGAACGGCTGGTTCATCAACACGATCTCGGTGCCGTGCTTCGTCTTCGTCGTGTGCCGGACGAAGTGCGGGTCGGCGATCCACGCGAAGTCGTGCACTCCGGTCGCGGCGAACGTGACGGTCTTGCGATCGCCGGAGTCGTCGCGCGTCTCGCTCACCGGCGCGCCCGTCGCCTCGATCTCGAAGTCGTCGGGCAGCGTGATCGCGACGCGGTACTTCCCGAAGTCGGAGCAGAACTCCGACGGGTCGCGGAACGGCCAGTCGATGAAGCGGCCGTCGCGGTGCGCGCAGACCTTCGGGAACCACTGCATGACGTCGTAGTGATCCGCCGAGTGGCCCATCCGGCGCACGGTGACCGGCACCTTCGTCGTGAACTCGATGACGAGGTTGACGGCGGCGCCGGGCGCGACGGGCGCGCGCGGCCGGATGCGGAGGATCGTGCCCTCGAACGTCACGCGGTCGTCCATCGGCTTCCCGTCGGCGTCGGTCACCGAGCGGATGTGCAGGTAGGAGCCGTCCTTCTCGCCGCGCTTCGTCACCTCGGATTGCTTGCGCGCGTCCTTGATCCACTGCGTGTCGGTGTTCGACCACGCGTTCGGATACAGGTGGAACGGGATCTCCTCGACCGGCGCGGTGCCGAAGTTCCGGAACGTGACGGCCTCGCGGCCGGTGATCGTCGCGGCGTCCGGATCGAGCGTGACGTCGATCGAGTACTCGTTGGCGAACGGGCCGGTTGGCAGGGTCGGGACCGGCTCGTCGGCGCGCGCGTCGCTCGCGCTTGCTCCGAGGCCGAGCGCGAGGATCGACACGATCAGCCACGAGTACGCCGTCGTCTCCTCGCTCGCGCGGCTCTTCGCGCGCGGCGCGTCGACGACCGGCGCCGGCGCATAGAGCAGCTCCGGATCGCGCGCGGGCAGCGGCGGGCACAGCTCCTGATGGATGTGCAGGAGGCCGGCCGAGCGCTGCACGAGCAGCGCCTGCTGCACGAACACGCAGAGCTGAGCGAACGCGACGTAGATCCAGCTCACCGGGATCGACGTGCCGCCGAACGGGCGCCATTCGTCCGCGAAGTCGACCGCGCGCAGCACGCGATCGTGCAGCGCGAGGACCGCGAGCCACGGGAGCGCGGCGAGCACGAGGAAGGTCAGCATCGTCGGCGCGTGGCGGAAGCAGAGCCGCACGCCGGCGACGTGGTTCGCGATCATCCTGCGGTCGTCGTCGACGACGCAGCGGATGCGCGCGAACTGCATCGGCAGCGTCACCGCCAGCGAGAGCAGACCGAGCAGGAGCATCGTCTTCGTCGTCATCAACCAGAACATCGTCCCGGCCGAAGATGCGCGTTCGCGGAAGTCGATCAGGAACCAGTTCACGACGCCGGTCGCGCCGCGGTTCACGACGAACACGAGCCCGAGCAGCGCCGCGGCGGGGACCAGGCCGCGCAGGAACGGCCACACGTAGCGGCCGCAGCTCGCGAAGAAGGTGGTGAACGTCAGCGGCCGGCGCCGGTCGGCGAGCGCCGCGAGGATCCCGCCCGACAAGAACACGATCGTGAGGGAGTAGATCACCGCAGCGACGACGGTCGCGACGCGCGACGCGTCGAAGGTTGCGTCGTTGGTGCGCATCCAGTCGGCGTCGAACTCCGGATCGTGTCGATTGAGGAGCGCGCCGGCCGCAGGCGACCGCGCGAGTTGATCGTCGCCGAGCCGGAAGATCGGCACCGTCACGACCGCCGAGCTGAGCAGCGATGCGACGTAGAGGACGACGACGCACTTGACGCCGGTGACGGCCCGCCACAGTCCGACCCAGAACGCGTGGAGCGCGAGGAGCATGGGTTCCTACCTACGCGAATCGTCGCGTGGCTTGAAGCGCCGCATTTCCGAGGCCTCGGATGCACATCGGCCGAGCCGTGGAGCCCGCAAGCCGCGGAACGAGCGAGCGTCCGATTGAACCTGTTCTCAAAGGCGTTCCTACCTTCGCGAATCGTCGTGGGGACCGAAGCACCTCGACGTGGGTCGCTGGTGCAGCCGGCGCCGGAGGCGAGACTCTACGGTGTCGCGCGACGACGCGGGTAGTGGGTGACCTTGCCCCTTCGTGCGCCGGTCGGTACATCTGTGCGCCTTCGTTCGCGTCCTTGCCCTTCACGGAGACTCCCGATGAGTCCGACGTCCCGTAATCTCCGCCGCGCCGCACCGGTCGTGGCGCTGCTCGCGCTCGCGTTCACCGGCTGCACGACGCATCCGAGCCCGAGCATCGAGCAGGTGAAGGGCGTCCGCGTCCTCGAGAGCGCGGATCCCGCCACGCTGATGATCTTCGGCGAGGTCGAGGTGCAGGAGACGGTGCCCGACAACCAGGTCGATCA
>CAZBOK010000230.1:0-7532 GCA_964493525.1 uncultured Phycisphaeraceae bacterium
CATCCCCCAGAACATGAAGCCGCACAGGAACTGACCGCCGGCGATGACGGCGTCGGGGATGACCGCCGGCGCGGCCGCGGTCTCGGTGAGCACCACCGGACGCAGCGAGGTCTGCGAGATCGTCTGCATGAGGTTCGAGATCTCGAGCGGGTCCTCGTACCCGCCGTGGACGCTCTGGAACGTGAACGGATACTGCGCGAGGAAATCGGGCGAGCTGAACGCGGCCGTCATCCCTTCGCCGATCGTGATCTCGTGCGCCGACGCGTCGGCAAACAACTTCGAGAGGACGGTGTTCAGGAACACGAGGATGTTCACCGGCGCGGTCAGCGCGGGAACGCCGGAGCCGAGCGGGTCCTTCCACGACCACGGGTTCGATGAAGGCTCGTTCGCGAGGTCGTACATCACGAGCCACGGCTCATGCTGATCCGCCGCGGCCAAGATCGCGTCGATGTATGCGAGGAACGGTGCGAGCGAGAGCCGCTCCATGAAGAACACGCCGGGCGAGCCCGACCACCGCTCCTCCGCGTGCGGTCCGTTCCAACCGAAACAGAAGTCCATCAGCGTGACGAGCAGCACGATGCCGCGGTCGCAGCACGCGGAGAGCAGGTGATTGAACTTCGCCAGGTAGCCCGGCGGGTCGAGCGTGTAGGCGTCGTAGCTCAGGAAGACGCGCAGCGAATTGATGTGGGCGTTCTTCGCGTAATCGAGCTGCTGCTCCACTCGCTGCGTCTGGTACGCCTTCCAGAACACCAGCGGGTTCGCGCCGAGGCCGAACCAATTCGCGCCGCGCAGCGCCGGGTGATAGATGCGCCAGGCTTGCAGGCCGGGGTCGAAGACCACGGCGGAGAAGCGGGTCGGATCACACATGAGGGCGGCCTCGCGTTTCCCGGGGCGATTCGCGCGCGAACGCTACCGGCCCGTGCGGGTTCCGTCACCGCGTTCCCCGTGGAAGTTCGGAGCCGGCGCGCGATCAGTCGTCGTCCGCGCGGATCGCGACGTCGATCAGGACCGGCAGGTGGTCCGAGACGTGACGCCGGAACTCGAGGCCGCCGCCGAACGCGTCGACGAGCTCGCCGTGCACCGTCGCTTCCGTCGCGGTCACCTCGTCCCCGCCGAGCCCGCCGTTGCCGCGGGAGACGATCACGTAGTCGATCCGGCTGTCGCGCTGCGCGGGCGGCTTTCCCGAGAGCCGCGTCGCGGGATACGCGACCGAATCGGCGAGCACGTCCCAACCGTCCGCCTCCATCTCGTCCCAGAACGCCTCCTTCGCGCCGTCGAACCGGCTCGCGTTGAAGTCGCCCGCGATCACGATGTCGTTCTCGTGCGACGGGACGAACCCGCTCGCCGACTGCGTGGCGCGGAGCCACGCGGTCAGCGCGTGCATCGCCTGGTCGTGGTTCTTCACGAGCGATTGCTTCGACGCGAGGTGCACGCCGACGACGACGAGATCGTTCATCTCCTGGCCGTCGACGAAGATCTTGAAGTACCCGAGGAACGGCTCGCGCGCGAAGAGCGACGACCCGTCGACGACGGGGTTGTCGAGGTCGGCCTCGTGAGCCCACTCGAGATGCACGACGTCGGTGTCGAACAGGAGCGCGACGCGCTGCGCGCTTCCGCTGCTCTCGATGCGATAGGCGTAGTGCGCGGGCGCGAGCGCCGCGACCAGTCGATCGAGCTCGACCGACGTCGCGGCGTCGTCCTCCTCCTCGCCGCCGGCGCTCTTCCCGTTGATCTCCTCGAGCACCAGGATCCGCACGCGGAGATCGCGGATGATCCGCGCGATCGACTGGTAGTCCTCGAGCGTTCGCGGCGGAAACTTCTCGCCGCCGTCGAACTCCGGGAATCCGCGCTTCATGCCGTCCTTCAGCCACTCGAGGTTCCAGCAACCGATCGTGATCGAGTGCGGAGTCGTCGCCGTGGGAGCGAGCGGAGCGGCCGGGACGTCACCGGTGCAGGGAACGACGCCGCCGACGTACTTGCTCGAGATCCATCCTTCTCCATCCGCCGCGGCGACGAAGAGCCACGAACCGGCGTCGTTCCGCGCCGTCACGCGCGCGATCGTGCCGTCCGCGAATCGCCTTCCGCCGAAGCTGTTGCGCGCCTCGCGATGGATCGGGACTCCCTCCGGATTGGTCGCCGCGAGACGGACGCAATCGCCGACCTGCTGCGCGGCACACCATCCCGCGAGGAACAGACTGAGGAGCAGGCTCGTGAACGTGCCGCGAACGACGCCGATGGATCGCATGTCATCCCTCTCTTCCCGTGGATCGACGCATGTCACCGATGAGCGGAACTCGCCGCGACGGCGAAGGCGCGGAATCGCGGCGGCCGAGCACCGGACGGCGCCGATCGTAACGACGAGCGATCGGCGCCGTCCGGTCGGGACCGCGCGACGCGCCGCGGCCCTGCTCCTACACCGCTCGGCGGCCGCTCAGACCGCCGAGAAGTCCATCGAACCCTCCACCGTCGAGCCGCACACGACTTCGACGCGGTAGTTGCCCGCCCACGGCGGCACGACGACGAGCGTCGCGGCCGGCGGGTTGTTGCAGCCGGACTTGCTGTCGATCTCCGTCGGCGGAGACGTCCCGAGATCGACGACGCGGATCGTGAAGTCCGTGCATGTGCACAGCGTCACGGTGATCGTCACCGGCGATTCGGCCTCCGGCTCCGACGGGTCGATCTCGATCTTCGGCTTGAGACCACCAGGCATGGGATCCTCCCTCGATCCCTTCGTCGTCGGCCCCCCGTGATGCGCCCGACTTCCGCGCCCCGAACGGCCGGACGCTATCGCGCGACTCTTGGCACGAGAACGGCGCGCCGTCGCGGGTCGGCCCATCGTCCGCGGTCCGTCCGCCGGGCGTCCTTGGGAGCGACCCGCGGACGCGATCGATCGCGACAACGCGCTCGCGCCGTTCCTGCGCTTCCAGCGCGCGGGATCCGCGCGGCTCGACCCGCGCGGGGACCGCGGGGCGTCGACCATGAAGTCAGCGCCGAGCGTCTTCCTAGAATCCCGCGCTTTCCCGGCGTCGGCCTCGAGGTCCAGAATGCTCCGCGCTCGTCTCGTCGTGACGGTCTTCGCGTCGCTCGTCGCACCCGCGTTCGCCGGCGATCCGGCGCCGACGGCCTCCGCCCCCGCGAAGCCGGTGGGAATCCAACTCGGCGATCTGTTCGACATGGAGTGGGCCGACGCGCCGGAGATCTCGCCCGACGGATCGCGGATCGTGTTCGAGCGCCACGCGGGCGACATCATGAAGGACCGCTACGCCTCGGACCTGTGGATCATCGGCTCCGACGGCAGCGGCCTCGAGCCGTTGACGACGGGCGGCGCGTCGGGACAAGCGACCTGGTCGCCGGACGGGACGCGGCTCTGCTACGCATCCGCGGCCGACGGCTCCTACCAGCTCTGGGTGCGCTGGCTCGCCTCGGGGCGCGCGACGCGGATCACCAACGTCCAGCAGGCCCCGATCGCGCCGACGTGGTCGCCCGACGGCAAGTGGATCGCGTTCCTGATGTTCGTCCCGTCACCCGCCGCCGCGCCGTATGCGTCGATGCCCGCGAAGCCGGAAGGCGCGGAGTGGGGCAAGCCCGCACGGTTGATCCAGAAGACCTACTATCGCGCCGACGGCGCCGGCTACCTCGAGGACGGCTTCCAGCAGATCTTCGTGGTGCCCGCGGACGGCGGCACCGCACGCGCTCTCACCACGGAAGCGCGGCCGCACGACGCGCCGATCGCGTGGACGCCGGATGGGAACTCGATCCTGTTCGCCGCGAACCGCGTCGACGACCGCGACTTCGATCCGGTCGAGGCGGAGATCTGCGAGCTGTCGGTCGCCGACGGCACGATCAAGGAGCTCACCCACCGCGATGGA
The DNA here is from genome assembly GCA_964493525.1 of uncultured Phycisphaeraceae bacterium. Lineage (GTDB taxonomy): Bacteria > Planctomycetota > B15-G4 > B15-G4 > JADJEK01 > CAZBOK01. The sequence continues at coordinate 3,870 of CAZBOK010000230.1, forward strand.
CCCGACCGCAGCCCCGCGATCTCGCCGGACGGGAAGACGATCGCCTGGGTCGGCTTCGACGATCGGCAACAGGGGTACCAGGTCGCTCACCTGTCGATGATGAACCGCGACGGCAGCGACGTTCGCGAGGTCACCGCTGCGCTCGACCGCGACGTCGAGCAGCCGACCTGGGCGGCCGACGGATCGGGAGTGTTCTTCCGCTTCGACGACCGCGGCAACACGAAGGTCGGGTTCGCGACGCGCGACGGGAAGGTCACGACGCTCGCGAGCGACGTCGGCGGCACGTCGATCAGCCGGCCCTATGCGAGCGGCTCCTTCTCCGTCGATCCGCGCGGGGACGTCGCCTTCACGATGAGTCGGCCCGAGCATCCGAGCGACGTCGCGTTCGTTCCCGCCGGAGGCGCGGCGCGAAGGCTCACGCATCTGAACGACGACATCGCCGCCATCCGCAAGCTCGGCGACGTCCAACCGATGACGTGGAAGTCGTCGTTCGATCAGCGCGAGATCGCCGGCTGGGTGGTGACGCCGCCGGAGTTCGACGCGAAGCAGAAGTACCCGCTCATCCTCGAGATCCACGGCGGGCCGTTCGCGAACTACGGCGACCGGTTCGCGTTCGAGATGCAGGCGTACGCCGCGGCCGGGTACGTCGTGCTCTACACGAACCCGCGCGGCAGCACGAGCTACGGGGAAGAGTTCGGCAACCTCATCCATCACGACTACCCGAACCACGACTTCGAAGATCTGATGTCGGGCGTCGACGCATTGATCGCGCGCGGTTCCATCGACGCCGACAATCTCTTCGTCACGGGCGGCAGCGGCGGCGGCGCGCTGACCGCGTGGATCGTCGGTCACACCGACCGCTTCCGCGCGGCCGTCTCGTGCAAGCCGGTGATCAACTGGCAGAGCTTCGTGCTCACCGCGGACGAGACGGCGTTCTTCATCCGCTACTGGTTCCCCGCTTCCCCGTGGGACGACCCCGCCGGATACGCGAAGCGCTCACCGCTCACGTACGTCGGCAACGTGAAGACCCCGACGATGCTGATCACCGGCGAGGCCGACTACCGCACGCCGATCTCGGAGTCCGAGCAGTTCTACGAGGCGCTGCGGCAGCGGAAGATCGACGCGGCGCTGGTGCGCATCCCCGACGCGTCGCACGGCATGGACGCGCGGCCGACGCAGTTGATCGCGAAGCTCGCGCACATCATCGCCTGGTTCGACAAGCATCGCGCGCCGGCGAAGTGACGGCGCGGCCCGTCGTCAGAAGACGGTGTAGACGAACGGCGCGACGATCGGGACCGCCTGGAGGAAGATGAAGATCGCCGCGGCGGGCAAGAGGATGAAGAGCGCGGGGACGAGCCACCAATACGGGCCGTTCCACAGCGCACGGATCAGTTCGACGATGGTCGAGAAACGCGTTCTCGCGTGGGTGACCATGCGCTTCATGGGATGCTCCAAGCCGGCACTCGGGCGGGCGGATTCTATCCCATGCGCCGATGCAGGGTAGTCTCGGGACGCCGATGACATCCGACGCTGCCGCTGCAGGCACCCGTTCCGCGTTCTGTCCGCGCTGCTTCGCCGCCGTTCCGGACGGAGCGCGCAGTTGCGCCGGGTGCGAGCTGCGCTTCGAGCGCGTCGGCGGGATTCTCGACGTGATCGGCGCGAAGGAGCGCGAGACGCGCGCCGCCGGCGTGGAGGAGTTCTACACGGCCAATCCGTTTCCCGGTTATGCGCCCGGCGACGACGGACCGACGCTGATCGATCGCTCGCGCCGCGCGCCGTTCCTGGTCGCGCTCGATCGGGCGATCGGTCCCGAGGTGACGCTGGTCGACTGCGGCTGCGGCACGGGTCAACTCGCGGCGTTCCTCGCGCTCTCCGGCCCGCGCCGCCGCGTCATCGGAGTCGACGGCTGCCGCGAGTCGCTGAAGAACGCGGACTGGTTCCGCGAGCGCGCGCGCATCCGGAACCTGCAGCTCGTGCGCGGCGACCTCTTCGACCTGCCGGTTCCCGAAGGGCAGTTCGAGGTCGTGATCTCGCGCGGCGTCGTGCACCACACTCCGGACCCCGATCGAGCCATCGAGTGCGTCGCGCGACGCGTGGCTCCGGGCGGGGTCCTCCTGCTCGGGTTCTACGAGACGATGGGCCGCTTCCTGCACTGCGCGCGTCGCGCGCTCGGCAAGGTCGTGGGTCGCGAGGTGCGGTTCCTCGATCCCGTGCTCCGGCGCGGCGATCTCGACGAGGACAAGAAGCGCATCTGGATCGCCGACCAATACCGCCATCCGCTCGAGCACATCCTGCCGCTTCCCCACGTGGTGAAAGTCTGCGAGCAGCTCGGGCTGCGCTGGGTGCGCAGCATCCCGCCGACGACGACGGGAGCGAACCTCTTCGAGCCGACGGCGAAGCCGAGCGCCGCGGGGATGTTCGCGATGCGGTTCGGCTGGCTCGTGCGCGGCTTGAACGACCAGGACGCGGGGCTCGTGTTCGTCGTGATGCAGCGCCCGGCGCGCTGACGTCGAATCAGCGCGCGGCGCGAGCGCCGGCCGCGCGTTCGTAGATCCGGTTCGCGACCACGAGCGCGTCGAGCGTGCTGCGCCGGAACACTTCCACGCAATCGGCCTCGTTGCGCGCCATCGGGACGCCGCGCGACTGCAGCGTGGAGACGAGCAGGAGCGGCGCGCCGCCGCGCGCGCCGCATTCGACGAGCACGCGATGGAAATCCGGGTCGATCTTCGCGTCGACCGTCTGCACCCATGCCGCGCCGTCGCGCAGGATCGCGCTCTTCGCGGCGACACGCGCGGCGTCATTCGCGCGCACGGTCAACTGCGCGAAGCGAAGGGCGTGCTCCGCGCCGTCGCGGACGTCGAAGAACTCGCGCGCGCGCTCCGCGGGAACCGCGATGCGGCACGGGACGAACCCTTCGTCCTGCTGCACCGAACCGAGCAGCCGCTCACGCGCGTCATCGCCGCCGGCGGCACCGAGGATCACTCGATCGCCGAGGCTCGTCGATCCGAAGTCCATCGCGCCGCGCGCCCAGCCGACCATCTTGCCCGCGACCAGGCGCTCGACGAGCGCGGCGCGTGCCGCGTCCGGCCCGCCCAGCGCGCGCGCACCTTCCTCGGCCAAGTCTTCGATCGATTCGCCGAACCGTGCGTGGTCCTGCCGGAACGCGCGCTCCGCGCCGGCGATCGAGTGGTACCAGTCGAGCGCGGCGCCGAGCGCCGAGCCGCACTCGCCGGGCGCGGGCGGCACGAACACGCGGGAGAACGGGCCGTCGGCGACCAGCCGCGCGAGCAGCGTCCGATTGCGGGCGACCTCGCCGGCCACGCACAGAGCGTCGCCCCCCACCTTCGACTTCGCGGTGCGCGCCAGCGCGAGCACGCGCTCTTCGAGCACGCGCTGCACGCTGGCCGCGAGATCGGCGTCGCGCGAGTCCGTCCCGCCGCCGCTCCCGCCGGCCATGCGGAACGGCGCGCCCGACATGCGCGGCGGCCCGAGCGCCGTCGCGAGCGACGGATCGAACAACCGCTCGCCGTCGAACTCGAACCGGAACCGCGACAGGTCGACCGCGAACCCGCCGTCGTCGAGCCCCGCGAGCGTCGCGCCGACCTCGCGCTCGAAGCGCGGCTCGCCGCAATGCCCGAGCGCTTCGAGCTTCTCCTCGTCGAT
>CAZBOK010000231.1:0-7491 GCA_964493525.1 uncultured Phycisphaeraceae bacterium
CTCTGCGCACCCCCGCGAGCCGGGCGGCGATGCGCCACGCCGTCGTGCCGCCGTCGAGCGCGAGGCGCAGCTCGTCGGGCGCGAGCGCCGCGATGCGTTCGCGGAGCGCGAGGACGCGCGCGAACGGATTGCCGCGCGAGAACTTCTTGGTCCCGAACTGGGCGAGCTCCGCCTCGAACCCCTTCAGGAGGTGCGCCGCTTCCAGCGCGCCGCCCGTCGACAGCACGGTGGCGCGCGTCGTCGCTCGGTCGAGCGCGACGAGCTCGCGATACACGCGGTCGAGCCGTGCCGCGCTCGCGTGCGGGTCGAGCACGTACACCACGTGCCGCAACGACTCGGCGTCGAACGGGATCGCGAGCATGGTCAGGGGCCCGCCGCGATGTCGCTCAGGAACCGGAACAGCCGCGCCGCGCGCCGTGCGTGCGCGGTCCCGCGGATCCGACGCAGCGCCGCGTCGCGCAGCCGCTCCGCGAACGGCGGATCGCTCAGCACGCGCGCAATCCCCTCCGCGAGCGCTTCCGCCGACTTCGGCTGCACCAGCCAACCGTTCCAGCCGTGCCGGACCATCTCGCGCACCGCGGGCAGGTCGGTCGCGACGACCGGCGTGCCCTGCGCCATGTATTCGAGGATCTTCAGCGGGCAGGTGTAGGTGCGCCACAGCTTGCCGCCGCGACCGGGCAACGGATGCACGCCGACGCGCGCGGACCGCATCGCGCGGAACAGCTCGGGCTGCGGCATCCACAGCCGGAACTCGACGCGGTCCGCGATGCGCAGCCGCTCCGCCTGCGCGCGGTACGGGGCGACGTCCTCCTCCGTCGGCCCGCCGGCGACGAGCAGCCGCGCGCGCGGCACCAGAGCGATCGCGTCGATCAGGACGTCGAGCCCTTTGTCGACGTGCGCGAAGCCGGCGTAGATCGCGTCGATGGGGCGCTCTTCTTCAACGTAGCGCCGCTCCGGATCGACCGGCGGCGGCGCGCCGTTCCGCAGCAGCAGCGTCGGTCGATCGGAGTGGCGCCGCACCCAGCGCCGCATCCCGCGCGAGATGCACGTCACGGCATCGACCTCGCGATAGGTGCGCACGTCGAACGCGCGATCGTTGCGCGCCATCGCGAGCGCGTGACGGGCGAGACCTGCGTCACCCTTCCAGAGCCGCGAGCGCTCGGCCATCGCGACCGTCATGTACGGCTCGTGCGCCTCGAGCACGACGCGGTAGCCGAGCGCGCGCGCCGCGGGCAGGAGCATCGACGCGATCCGCACCTGGCGGAAGTAGAGGAGGTCCGCGCCGGCCGCGCGCTCGCGCGCGAGGACCTCGCGCAGCTCCGCGATCACGCGCGTCGCGTGGCGCGGCTCCTCGATGCGGACGTGGTCGACCAGTCGTCGCATCGCTTCGTCCGCGTAGCCGTTCGCCGCGAGGAGGTCGTGGATCGTGCCCTGCGAGATCTCGCAGACGACGGTGACGCGGACGCCGTGCGCCGCGAGCCCCGCGATCGTGTGGAGCGATTGCCTCGAGCTCGCCATCTCGCGCGCGAGGTCGGGCTTCAACACGAACGCGACGTGCCGGACGCCGGGAATCGGCGGCGTCGGGGCGACGGGCGGCGGCGCCGCGCGAGACCGCGACCACGCCGCGATCGAAGCCGGTGCGGCGATTCCCGACAACCGGCGCGCCGCGCTCCACGACATGCGCTCGTCGTCGACGAGGACGCGCACCGAATCAGGCGCGAGGCTCTCGATCCGCCGGCGCCGAGCGATCGTCCGTCCGATCGGTCCGCCGAGCTCGGAGCGGTCCTTCATGTAGGCGAAGTCGACGTCGAACCCCGCGAGCTGCCGCGCGATGTCGAACTTGCCGTTCGTCGAGAGCACCGTCGCGCGCGTCGTGCGCCGGTCGAGCGCCGCGAGTTCGCGGTAGAGCGCGTCGCGGTTCGCCGCGGACGGACGCGGGTCGAGAACGAACAACGCGTGAGCGAGTCGGTCCGCGTCGAAGGGCAGCGCGAGCATCGGCGGAGCAGGGTAGCAACGGCGCTCGGAAGATCGGCGCGACGGCGCGAGGCTTGCTCCGACTTGCTCCGTCTTGCTCTACCTTGCCCGCCGCCCGCGGGGCGCGGGCGCCCCGGTCGAACCGACGGAGATATCGATGCTCACGCGAACCGCCGCGCGGAATGGTGCTGTCTCGTCGTTTTCGCTGCTCCTGATCGCCGCCGCGTGCGGCGCGCCGGCGGCGCGACCGGACGTGTCGCCGCCGGTCGCGGTCACCGCGGGCGTCACCGGCGCGGTGCGCGAGGACCCGGCGTTGACGCGCCACAAGATCCTCGAGCGCATCGACGCGCAGATCGACGAAGACGCGGCGCGCGCGCACCTGAACGCGCGGCTCGCGCTCGACGACGTGATGCCGATCCCCTACCTCGGGGTCGACGCCGACCCGGTCGACGGCGGGATGAAGGTGGCGAACGTCTACCCGCTGACCTGCGCGGAGGCGTGCGGCGTGAAAGTCGGCGACCTGCTGCAGTCGCTCGGCGGAACGCCGGTCATCTCGAAGGCGACGCTCGGCAACGCGATCCGCATGCACCCGGTCGGCGAGACGCTCGCGCTCGAGCTGGTTCGCGACGGCGCGCCGATGACGCTCCGACCGAAGCTCGGCAGCCGCCCCGAGGAGGACGAGGACGAGGAGGAGCAGTTCCCCGACCTGCCGCTCGCCAAGGTGTCGTCGACGTCCCCGGTCTCGATCGACTTCGACAAGGACCCGCCCGGCGCGCTCCCGGCGAGCCTCGAGGTTTTCCTCGGCGGGCACGGCGAGTTCCCGCGCTTCGCGGTCGCGGCCGACGGCGGCCGCACGATCCTCCGCCAGGAGACGACCGACGTGACCGGCATCCGCTTCCCGCAGGCGATCGTGCGCGGTCTCCAGGCGAAGGACGCCGTCGGCACCGTGCGCTTCCGGTTCGCCGCGGGCAAGGTCGACCGCGCGGGCGGCGTGATCCTCCGCTGGCACGACCCGTTCAACTACCTCGTCGCGCGCGCGAACGCGGCCGAAGGGGACCTGCGGATCTTCCGCGTCGCGAACGGCACGCGGAAGACGTTGCCGGGCGCGATCGTGAAGGCGCCGCTCGACGACGCGGCGTGGCACGAGATCCGGTTCGAAGCGCGCGGCTCGACGCTGACCGCCACCCTGGACGGCAAGTACACGACGTCCGCGTGCGATTCGTGGTTCACGTTCGGGCGCGTCGGCGTCTGGACGAAGTCGGACAGCATCACCGAGTTCGACGACATGAGGTTCGAGCCGCTGTCGCAGTGACGCGCGCGACTATGCTCTGCCGCGCATGAACGAGCCGGGGGGTTCGAACAGCACGATCGCCGCGGGCGGCGCGTCCTCCGGAGCGACCGGCCGTGTCTCCGGCCGCGTGGTCGCGCTGGCCGCCGCGCTCGGCGCGTTCGGGATCGTCAGCGGCGGCGCCGTGTTCGTGCTCCTGCTCCACGAGGGCGACCACCTCCCGTACACCTTTCTCATCGCGATGTTCGTCGCCGCGGTCGTGTCGTTCGGCATCGAGAGCGTGCGCGAGCTCGTGAAGCACGGCTCGATCGGCAAGGAGACGTTCTCGCCGCCGCGGATCGTGGTGACGATCCTCACGCTGATGACGTTCGAGCTGTTCACCGCGGCGTGGCACGCGCTGCCGACGGTCTGGGGGAAGCTCGCGTCGGAGTTCCCGAGCGCGGTGCTCGGCCCGCGCCTCGCGCAGAGCGCGGGAGCCGGGTGGCACTTCGTCGCGCTCGGCGCGCTGTGGCTCGTCGTCGGCGCGGCGCTCGCCGCGTTGCTCTCGTTCAAGCTCGACGACGATGCCGCGGAACCGCGCAAGGCGACGATCGAAGGCGCCGCGTTCGGCGCGTTCGGCGGCCTGCTGATCGCCCCGATCGTCGTGTTCGCGTTCCTGCTGCTCGCGCGCGCGTCGGGCGTCGTCGTGCAGATGATCGTCGACCACGACGCGTGGCGCTCCACGATCGCGATGGTGACGAAGTTCCCGTTCCCGCCGGTGCGCGCGGGCGCCGCGCTCGTGTTGTTCCTCGACGAGAAGATCCCGGTGCCGTTCCTCTGGCCGCTCGCGTCGCTGGCGATCGGCGCTGTCTTGCTCGTCAAGAACCGCTGGTTGTTCGTCGTCGCGCTGATCGTGTTCGTCTTCCCGTACCTCGAGGACTGGAAGAGCCTCTTGGTGATGCTCGGACTCGTGGCGCTCGTGTTCGGCGTTCCCGGCGCCGTGCTCGGCGGCATCACTCCGTGGCTGAAGCAACCGGCGAACGCCCCGGCGGCGTGGGGGAGCGTCGCGTTCCTGGTCGCCGCGCTGCTCGTCGGCCTCACGCTCCTCAAGCTCACCGGGCCGTGGTTCCTGCTCCCCGCGGGCATCCTCGTCGCGACCGGTTTCCTCGTGCGGTCATCGGACCGGCCCGACGAATGGTGGCCGTTGCTCGCGCTCGCCGTCGGGCTGTTCGTGTTCGGGATGAACTCGCTCGTCGTCGAGGCGACGTTCCGCGGCGTGTTCGTGAAGTTCCACGACCTGCTGCGCGCCGCGGCGCCGGCCGCGAGCACTCCCGCGCAGCCGCAGACGCCGCTCGGTCGCCAGATCGGGAACGAATCGGGAAGCCTGCCCGACTTCTACACGCTCTCCGAGATCTCGCAGAGCCTGATGCGGCCGGCCGCGAAGTTCGAACGCGCCCGCAAGCACGCGCTCGAGCTGGCGCTCGACGAACGAGTCGGCGCGCTCGACGCGGTGCTGAAGGACCTCGACGCGCGCCGCACGATGGCGCGCGCGCTCGGCGACACGCCGCCGTCGAAGGACGGACTCGTGACGGCGACGACGACGCAGCAATGGAGGGACGAAGCCGACGAGCTCGACCGGCTGCGTCCGCTCGTCGTGCAGTCGCGCGACGAAGCGCAGCGTCAGGTCGAGGAGCGCGACGCCGAAGTCGCGAAGATCGCGCTCGAGGAAGTCGACTGGGAGTCGCACCGACAGGACCGCCAGTTCGAGCTGTGCATCACCGGATCGTTCGGCTTCTGGGTCGCCGTCGGATTGATGGCGGGCTTCGCCGTGACGAAGCGCGGCGGCTCGCACGTCGCCTGACGCGCGCCGCTCACGTGCCCGGCTTCAGCCAGCGGTCGAACCACTTCTCGATGCGCTTGTACTCGTCGAGCCAACTGTCCGGGTCGGTGAACCCGTGGTCCTGGCTCGGGTAGAGCATCACCTCGAAGTCGTCCTTGCCGAGCGAGATCAGCTTCTCGACCAGCCGGATCGTGTCCTGCGCGAACACGTTCGAGTCCTTCAAGCCGTGCAGGAGGAGGAGCGGCTTCTTCAATCCGTCGGCGTGGTCGATCGGGCTCGAGCGCTTGTAGTTCGCCTCGTCCTTCTTCGGGTCGCCGAGCCGCGGGTTCGTGTACCACGCGTTGTAGGTGCGCCAGTCCGTGACCGAGCGCAGCGCCGCGCCGCATGCGAACACGTCGGGCTTCGTGAACAGCGCCATGAGCGTCATGAAGCCGCCGTAGCTGCCGCCGTAGATCCCGACGCGCGCGCCGTCGACGTACCCCTGCGCTTTCATCCACTCGACGCCCGCGACGACGTCGTCGAGGTCCTTGCCGCCCATGAAGCCGTAGACGTCGGCGCGGAACTTCCGGCCGTAGCCCTCGCTGTGCCGGTAGTCGGGGTCGAGGACGACGTAGCCTTTGCGCGCGAGGCGATGGTGGAACAGCACGTTCGCGGGGTAGCTCGTCATCGAGCGCAGGACGTTCTGCAGGTAACCCGCGCCGTGGATGAAGACGACCGCGGGGTACTTCTTGGTCGGGTCGAACGGCTGCGGCTTGTAGAGCGTCGCCTTCACCTTGGTGCCGTCGGCGGGGTTCACGTACTCGATGATCTCCGGCGCCGGGAGCGCGAGCTCCGCGAACGTCTTCGGCACCGTGGCCGACAGCTTGGTCGGCTCGCCGCCGGCGAGCTTGATCGAGCACACGTCGGCCGGCACGCCCTGCGGTTCGAACGTGTAGGCGGCCGCGCTCCCGCCCGACGCGACGTGCACGTCCGCGACGACGCCGGTCCCCGGCGTGAGACGGCGGCGCTCGCCCTTGTCGAGATCGACGGCCCAGAGGTGGCGCTGCGTGGTGTCGCCTTCGTTGCTCGTCACGAGCGCGACGTTCGACTTGCGCACGAGCGACACGTCGCTGATCTCGAACGCCGCGTGCGCGTCGGTCAGGCACTTCGGCTCGCCGCCGAATGCGTCGACGCGGTAGAGCTGGTTGAAACCGGACTGCTCCGACGTGAAGACGATCGCTTCCGCGTGCTCGGCCCACTGCGCGACGTGCAGCGGCCCGCCGATCCACGCGTCGTCGGTCTCCGAGAACACCGGCCAGCCGGCGCGGCGCTCGGGATCGACGACCATCACCTGCCGGACGTGCCAGTCGTTGCTGACCCGTTCCATCAGGAGGAGGTGGCCCTTCTTCGACCAGCTCGCGTCGGTGTCCCAGAAGTTGGTGCCGGCGTCGAGCGGCGCGGGGATCGCCTCCGACGTCGCGACGTCGAAGAACTCCACCGACATGCGCTGGCCGGGGTCGCCGGCGATGTCGTCGCGCACGTCGACGGCGGTCACCGATTCGGTGAGGTAGTCGGCCATGATCAGGCGCCGCTTCGGCGCCGATTCGCGGCGCGTGCGGACCACGTACTTGGCGTCGCTCGACACCGAGAGCTGTCCGCCGTCGGTGATCTTGGTCTCGACCGCGGCCGCCTTGTCGTCGAGCGACAGGAGCCACATCACGCGCTCGGGGCCGTCGGCCTTCGGCGCATCGCCCGGCGGTCCCCCGCCGCGGCGCCCGGCGGGACGATCGCCATCATTCGCGGGCGCCGTCGCGGGCGGCGGAGTCGGGGCGCTCGAGGAGAGCGCGAGCACGGCGACCTGATTGGTCGCGTCGATCACCTGGAACCAGCTCGACGCGTTCTTCAGGCGCGCCGCCGGGTTCTTGCGCTCGCCGGTCTCGAGGTCGAGCACGAACAGCGTGCGCGGCTCGCCGGCGATGAACGCGACGCGGCGATCGTCGTCGAAGAACGTCACGCGCTCGAACGCGCCGCCCGTCTCGAGCAGAGGACGCGGTTTCGCGGCGTCGATCCCGTTCGCGTAGTCGATCGTCGACAGCCAACCGCTCTTCTGCACCAGCAGCTTCGAGCCCGTGCGCGTCCAGCGCACCTGCACTTCGTCCTTCGCGTCGAACAGCTTGCGCGGGGGGCCGTCCTTCGCCGGGTCGGTCCCGGCGATCCACGTGTCGCGCTTCACTTCCTTCGCGTCCTGATCGGTCCAGCGGAAGGTGACGAAGCGTCCGTCCGCGGAGATGTCGATGCCGTCGGCGCGCACGCCGAGCATCCGCGGCGGCTTGAAGATCTCGCCGAGCGTCGGACGCACGTCGCCGTTCTGCGCGGTCGGGATCGCGGGCGGCAGCGCGGGCGTCGCCGGCGTCTGGGCCGGCGCGTCGGT
>CAZBOK010000232.1:0-7489 GCA_964493525.1 uncultured Phycisphaeraceae bacterium
CACGGTCCGCGCGTTCTCCGATGGCTCCCGCTCGCTCGAAGTGCGCCGCTTCCCCGCCACGCGGAACGCTCGGCTCGGCGCGCCGATCGCCACGGTCGCCGCGTTCGGAACGAGCGCCGACGATCCGGTCGCGATCTGCGGCATCGAGCAGCCGTTCCAACCGGTCGATCTCCTCGCTGTTCTCCGGCGCGGGCCGGCCGGCGATCGACTCGTCGTGCACGGCTGGCCGACGCTCGCCGGCGCGACGCTCGGTCCCGTGGTCGCGAGCGCGCCGGACGTGTCGGCGCCGGCGGGTTCGCTGAACGAATCGATGTTCGGTCTGTGGTCGCCGATCGACCTCACGCCGCTGATCGGTTTCCTCGAACGCGCCGGTGACGGAGCCGCGCGACTCTCGGTGCGTCCGATCCCGACCGCGCTCGATCAACCCGCGGCGCCGCCGCAACTCGTGGACGCGACGCCCGGCGTGTCGCTGCCGAACGTCTCGGTGTTCGCGGCGATCGGCGCGCGCGTGAGTCGCGGCGTCATCGAGAAGTCCGACCTCGCCGGGACCTGGGCGCTCTGCCTCTCACGCGCGTCGACGGACCCGCACTCGGGCCCGCCGATCGGCCTCGATGCGATCCCCGTCACCGCGACGATCTCGGGCAACGATCTCACCTTCCGCCTCCCGACCGGCGAGACGATCCACGGCGTCGTCGATGCGCCCCATTTCCCGAACGGCAGCATCACGTTCGATCCGGCGACGTTCGTCCACCCGGATGGCCCGGAAGCCGGCGTCATCCAGGTGCACTTCGGAGTCGGGGCGCTGACCCGTTACTTCGAGCCGTCGGAGCTGATGATCGACGGGTACTGCCCGGCGACGCCCGACTGCGGCGGCGAGTTCGACGTCTCGCTCGCCAACCAGAACACCTCGTTCTACGCGTTCGCGCTCATCAAAGGCGTCTGACCAGACGGAGGTCGCCATGTCGATCCTTGCGCTCCTCGCCGGCTTCACGCTGCTCCAGGCCCCGGTCGCTGACCGAATCGTCCTGATCCACACCGACGTGACGACGAAGAAGCGACCGATGCTCCTCCACTCGCACTCGGCCTCCGGCACGGCGACGAACTTCGTCGGCGGCATCGACGCGAGCAACACGCACGTCGGCCGCGCGAACGGCAAGCATCGGATCGTCGCGGTGCTCGCCGCGGATCGCGACGGCGACGACGTCGACGAGCTGGTCGTGGTGCGGACGCGGAAGAACAAGCCAGGCGCGCCGCTCGAACTGCGCGTCCATCGCATGCCGACGAAGATCGGCGATCCGCTGCGGACGCCGCTCGCCTCCGCGAAGCAGGACGTCGGCATCGTGAGCGGCGACGGCGCGGCGATCCGTTTTTGCGCGGCCGACCTCGACGGCGACGGCATCGACGAACTGCTCGTCGTGCGCGCGTTCGACGACGGCCGCCGGTCGCTCGAAGTGCGCAGGCTCCCCGCCGTGAGGAACGGGCGCCTCGGCGCGCCGCTGCACGTGGTCCCGCAGTTCGGAACCGCGGGCGTCGACGACCCGATCTCGCTCTGCGGGCTCGAGCGCGTCGGCCCGTATCCGGACGAGATCGCCGTCCTGCGGCGGGGCGCGGCCGGCGACCGCGTCGTGCTGCACGATCCGTTCGTGGACGACGGCAGCGGCATCGGTGCACCGTGGACCAGCTACATCGACGTGACCGCGTCCGACGGCGAGGTGAACGAATCGATCTCGGGGCTGCGGTTCGCCGAACCGTCATCCGGTTGGATGCAGCCGCCCGCTTGCCTTCTGTTCCACCGGCGCCGGAGCGACGGGACCTCGCGCCTCGACGTGTTTCCGGCGCCGGTCTCGGCGGATCAGACGCTCGGCGCACCTTTGATGAGCGACGCGACGCCGGGCATCGCGATGGCGCAGGCGCCGGTGTTCGCCGCGATCGGCGCCAAGGTCGCCGTGCAGCACCCGCAGAACGGGGAGTTCGAGGGGAGCTGGCTCCTCTCGATGTTCCGCGCGCCGCCGTTCACGTCGGCTTACATCGGACCCGACGTCGATCTCGAGCCCGTGATCGTCTCGGCGACGCTCGCGGGCGACGCGGTGATCTTCCACGTCGCGTCGGGTGAGACGTTCCGCGGCACGCCCGCGGTGACGGACTTCCCGAACGGGTCGGTCGTGTTCGACGCGGCGACGTTCCCCCATCCCGACGACCCGACGCACGACACCGTCACGGTTCACTTCGGCACGGCCGATCTCGATCGATCGGAGTTCGACGATCAGCTCCGGATCCACGGCGATTGCGGCGGCGATTGCGGCGCCGAATTCGATGCCGCGCAACAGCAGATCGGCGTGCTCGTCCGCTTCGAGCTGTCGAAGCTGCCCGGTCCCGCGCAGGCTCACTGAAACAAGGACTTGTCGCTCGACTGGTAGTCCTCGGGCAACAGGCGCGGGTACGCGGCGAGACCGCCCGGTCCGATGCCCGCGTACAGCTCGACGGGGAAGCCGGAGTGCAGCTCCTCGTACGTCGATGCGCGCGCGGCGCGATGTCGCCAATCCCACTCGCGCGCGAGCGCGGACATCTGGTCCTTCAGCTTGCCGGTGAGCGCGACGGTGAAGTCCTTCTTGTGGCCGAACTCGGAGACCGAGTAGTCGAGGTGGTCGCCGAGGAAGCGGATGCCACCTTCGGTGACCTCGCCGTTGCTCGTGAGTCCGTCGAGGTACTTGCGGTGGATGCCGAGCTCCCCGGCCCACGGCTGCAGCGCGGTCGGCGGGAGCTGCACGCCGTCGACCGGGATGTCGGGGAGCTGCACGAGCTGCTCGCGGATGCGCGACGCGACGTCGGATTCTGGGTAGCGCTCGAGGAGCTTCTCGAGCGCCTGACGCCGCGCGGCGGGTGAGTTCACGGTCTCGATGCGCGCGAGCAGCGACGCCGCGACCTGGTCCTCGATGCGCTTCTGCTCGGCCGGGTTCGCTCCGGAAAGGCGCGCGAGCGCGAGCGCCTTCCGAGGGTCGTCGCGCCGTTCGTAGCGGTCGACCAGCTCGTTCAACGCGTCCTTCCTGCGCGGATCGTCGGGCGAACGGTTCACGAAGTGCGCGAGCGCGTCGACGATCGGCCGGTCGTCGATCGGATCGACGAAGCCGTTGTAGACCGAGCGCACGATCGTCGCGGGGAACCAGAAGATCGGCTCGAGCGCGTCGAGCACCGAGCGCTGTGCTTCCTTGCGCACGACCTCGTACCGCCGCAGCGGGTCGCGGATCACGAGCTTGCCGGTCGCGACGTAGTCCTCGCGCTCGCGGCGATGTCGCTCGCGCGCCGCCTCGATCGGCGCGAACGGATCGAACCACTCCGACGCCCGGCGCACGTCGGCGCGGGCGCCGCGCGGATCCTTCAGGTTCGCGTCGCGGAACTTCTCGAGCGCGGCGCCGCGCTCGGTCGGCTTCTCCGCGGCGAGCAGCGCGGCCGCATAGTCGAGCGACGTCGCGAGCTCGGCGCGCCCGAACGAACGGGCCTGCTGCGCGAGCGTCGCGAGATCCTGCGGCGCGATCGAGTCCATCGCGATCCGCTCGAGCGCGCCGCGGTACGGGTCGACCAGCTCGCGCTCGGCGCCCGCGAGCCCCGGCTCCGCGGGCGTGAACGAGAGCGACGTCTTCAGACGCTCGGCCGCCTCCGCGAACGCGGCGTCGACGCGCGCCGCGATCGCGCTCGTGGTCGGCTGCGCGGGACGCATCGTCTGCGCGACGTGCAGGTGCGCCGCCGCGGCGTCGATGCGCTTCTGATCGAGGAGGCGGTCGACGAGCCGCTCCTCCTGACGGAAGTTCGCGTCCTCGAGTCGCTGCACTTCCTTCGCGAGATCCTTCGCCTCTTCGGGCAGCTTGTCCTTGCCGTACTGCCGCTCGAAGCGACGGAAGAGCTGCACGCGCTTGCGGTCGCGGACGTCGGGCTCGTCCTCCTGGATCAACGCGTCGAGGCCGCGGCCGATCGGCTTGATCGCGCCGATCGGGTTCGCGTTCAGGATCGCGAAGCCGGTCTGCATGACGCCGTCGAAGAAACCGGCGACCCACGACCACACCGTGTCGCCCTCGAGCTTGTCGGCGAGGTAGAGGTCGTCCTGCTCCTTCATGTGATCGACGAGCTTCTCGAACAGCGGGTCGCGCGCGGCATCCTTCACCGCGTCGAGTCGATCGAGGCGCGCTTCGCGGTCCTTTTCGACGACCGCGGCCAGCACGTCGAGGCGCTCGGCGAGTCCGGACGCGGCGGCTTTCCGGTCGTCGAGGTCGACGGCAACCGAGCGCGCCGCCGCGATCGCGGCCGCCGCGGCGGACGGGTCATGGCCGGACGACACCGCATCGAGCGCGACGGCGGTGCGCCGCATCAACTCCGCTTCCATCTCCGCCGGCGGCGGCGGGACGGTGCATGCGCCCGCACACCCGAGGATCATCGACGCGAACAGCGCGCGACTGCGCGTCACGGACGTTCCCCGCCAATGCGCACGCTCAACGATTCGAGCGCGACCAGCGCGGCGCGCGCTTCTTCTCGCTCCGGCTTGCCGTCGACCGCGGCGACCTCGGCGTACACCTGCGACGCCGACTGGATCAGGTTGCGCGCCTGCGCGGCGTTGAACTCGTGGCTCGCGGGATCGACGGCGGCGACGTAGGCGCGCGCGAGCTCCGCGTACATGTCGGCGAGGCGCAGCGAATGCTCGAGCACGCGCCGGCTGTCGACGTGCTTCGACACGACGTCGCGCGCCGCCGCGATCGCGATCGCGACGCCGTTGTCGAGCGCGGCGCGCGCGCGCCACAGGTACTCGCGCTTGCGCACGTCGAGGCGCTCGATGCAGCACAGCACGCACGAGCGGCGCGGATCGTCGGTCGCGTCCTGCAGCGCCGTCACGAGTTGCGCGCGTCGATCGTCGAGCGCCTTCAGCATGTCGTTCGGAGCGACGGCCGGCAGCGGCTCGGTCAGCGTCGCGAGGCGGCGCGCGAACGGCGCGAGGTCGCGGGCCCGCGCGCCGAGGTCGGTTTGATCGCGCCCCACTTCGTCGTAGAGAGCCGCGGCCTCGCCGAAGTCGAACAACCGCTCGTGCGCGCGCGCTTCCGCGAACCGCAGCGTCGGCCGGTAGGACGGGTCGGAGACCAGGTTCTCGAAGCTCGTGAGGCGCGCGAGCGTCGCGCGATACAGGTTCTCGCCGGTCACGTCGGTCGGGGGGTCGAAGCGATAGAGATCGGCGTTCACGCCGACCTCGAGCTCGGCGACCACCTCGATGAGCGAGCGATACGGTCCGTAGATCGGATCCGGGCGCGGCGTCGAGCAAGCCGTGCAGGCGAACAGCAGAATCGGCAGGAGGCGGAATCGCATCGCGGAACAGGATAGGCGCCGATTCCCGTGAATCGCGGCGCGATCGACCGGCATCGGGCCCTCCGCGCGATCTCGATTCCGCGCGGACCCCGCGGCCCACCCATTGCGTCCAACGGCAGTCCTTCTGCCCGACACGCACGAGGACAAGAAATGATCTTCCGCAACGCCGCAGTCGCCCTCCTTGCAGTTCTCGTGAATCAGAGCTTCGCAGCGGAACCCGCGCTCACGACCGTGCGCGTCGCGGCCGGTCTGGACGCTCCGGTATTCCTCACCGCTCCCGCCGGAGATCACCACCGACTCTTCGTCCTCGAGCAGAACCTCGCGCGCATCCGCATCATCAAGGACGGCGTGCTCTTGCCGAACGCGTTCCTCGACGTGAGCGGCGTCGTGCTGACCGGTGGCGAGCGCGGGCTGCTCGGCCTCGCGTTCCACCCGAACTACGCGAGCAACGGACGCTTCTTCATCTACTACACGCGCAAGCCGGACGGCGCAGTCGCGGTGGCGCGCTACGTCGTGAGCGCGAACCCCGACGTCGCGGACGCCGCGAGCGCGCTCGTGCTCCTCACGCAGACCAAGTCGTTCGACAACCACAACGGCGGGACGTGCGCGTTCGGGCCCGATGGCATGCTCTACCTCGGGCTCGGCGACGGCGGCAGCGCGAACGATCCGAACTGCAACGCGCAGAACCTCTCGACTCTCCTCGGGAAGATGCTGCGCATCGATGTCGATTCCGCGAGCCCGTACGCGATCCCGCCGACCAATCCGTTCGTCGGCACGCTCGGCGCGCGCGGCGAGATCTGGGCGCGCGGCATGCGCAACCCGTATCGCTTCACGTTCGATCGCGGCACCGGCGAACTGTGGATCGGCGACGTCGGCCAGGGAGCGCGCGAGGAGGTCGATGTGCAGTCGGCGTCGAGCGTGGGCGGCGAGAACTACGGCTGGAAGATGGTCGAGGGCACCAAGTGCAACTCGTCCAGCGCGTGCCCGACCGGGACGCCGACCTGCACCAGCTCGGTGCTCACCGCGCCGGTGTGGGAGTACAGCCACGGCTCCGGCGACTGCGCGATCATCGGCGGCGCGGTGTACCGCGGCTGCGCGATCCCCGGACTGCAGGGCGCCTACTTCTTCGCCGATTACTGCTCGGCGCGGATCTGGAGCCTGCGCTGGTCCGGCGGCGCGGTGTCGAACGTCATCGATCGCACGGCGGAACTCCATCCCGCCGGCGGCCTCTCGATCGACCTCGTCTCCGGCTTCGGCGAAGACGCGGACGGTGAGCTGTACATCCTCGACCTCGGCGGCGAGGTGTTCCGCGTCGTCGCGAATGCGCCCGCGCCGGCGACCGACCTCGGGTTCGGCAAGGTCGGCGGCAACGGCCGCGTCCCGCAGATGTCGGTGTGCGGCCTGCTCGATCAAGGCCACGCGTCGGTCGTGCGCGTGCGCGAGGCGCCGCCGCTCTGCGGCGCGCTCGTGATCGGTTCGACCACGTCGAATCCGACGCCGATGTTGATGGGCACGCTCGTCCCGTCGCTCGCATCGTTCGTCTCGCGCTTCGTGACCACCGGCGGCGACGGGTCGATCGCGATCGACGTGCTCGGCGGCATGGGCCCGATCGACGTCTACACGCAGTGCCTGCTCGACGATCCGGGCGCGACCGCCGGAGTCGGCTTCTCGAACGCGCTCGCGATCCACTTCCTCCCGTGACGGCCGCGCTCAGCGCGGCGTGTCGACGGCCTTGTGACCGCGCGCCGCGGCCTCGATCGCGCCGCAACGGTTGCCGAGCCCGGCTTTCTTCGCGCGCTCGACCAGGCGCGCGAGCCGCCGCGCCGTCGCGGCCTCGCTGAGCGCGAACGGCTCCGCGCCCTTCGTCGCGAGCCACGTCGTCTCGAGCGAGAGATCGGCGGCGAGATCGTCGAGCACGAACTTCGCCCATTCGTCCGCGCTGCGCGCCGGCCTCGCGTTCTTCCACGCGGCGGCCCGCTTCTTGAACCCGGCGACGTCGCCCGCGACCAGGCCGCTCCACGCGACCCGCACGTCCTCGACCTCCGCGCCGCTCGCGAGGATGCCGAGGAGCTCGAGGCCGACCTCGCGCGCCGCGACCTGCACCCCGAGGAATCCCGGCCCGCACGTGATGCGCACGTCCGCGGGC
>CAZBOK010000233.1:0-7463 GCA_964493525.1 uncultured Phycisphaeraceae bacterium
GGCGCCTCGGGCGCGCGGTCCGGCAGCGGCGGCGCGTACGGCGGCTGCACGCGCACCGTCCCTTTCCGCGCGAAGAGATCTTGGAGCCGGCCGAGGAATCGCCGCGCCTCCTCGGTGCGCCCGTCCTCCTGCAGCATCGTGAAGCACTCGTTCAGCGCGTACAGCGAGTCGGCGTCGATCTGCAGCGCCTGTTGGAGATGCGAATACGCGCCGGAGCGGTCGCCTTCCTGCTTCGCGATGAACGCGAGCGCTTCGTGCGAGCGCGCCGTCCGCGGCGCGATCGACAAGATCCGTTCGTGCTCCGCGCGAGCGGCGGCGAAGTCACCGCGCAGGATCAACAGGTCGGCGCGTTCCGCGAGCAAGGTGATGCCGATCTCGAGCAGCGGCTCGGGAATCGCCGACGGAGGATCGGCGCCGAACACCGCGACGAGCGCGTCGTGGTAGCGCGCGAGCGCTTCGTCGAGCGCCGACTTCCCGCGTTGCGCGACCGCGTGAGCCTGATCGCGCAGGTCGCTCGCGACCTTTCGGAAGTTCTGCGCCAGCGTCGGCGATCGATTCGCGCTCGCGAGCGCGCGGCGGAAGTCGGCCGCGGCGGCGGTGAGATTCGCCGACAGCGCGAACACCGCGGCGCGAACCTCGAGCGCGCGCGAGTTGTTCGGATCGATCGCGAGCGCGGCGTCGAGCATCGAATGCGCGTCCGCGAGGTTGACGTCGATCTCGGCGCGCAGCCGATCGGCGCCCGCCGTCACGCCGGCGCGCTCGCCGTTCGCCAATGCGTTGCGCTGCATCTGCACCACGCCGACGAGCATTGACGCTTTCTCGATGCGCGGGTCGACCGCGGCCGGGTCGGCGGCGATCGCGCGGTCGTACAGCGAGAGCGCGACGGCGGCCTCGCTGCGCTCGAGGTGCGCTCCCGCCGCGCGGGCGAGCAGCGTCCCGGGGTGCGCGGTCTTCGCGGCGTCCGTCTCGAAGAGGACCGCGTCGTTCTGAAACGCGCGACAGCGCTCGAACGCGAAGAAGCCGAGCACGACGGCCGCCGCCCCGGTCGCGACGCGCAGGGCGTCGTCGCGGAACAGTCGCGCGAGCACCGCGGCGACGACGAATGCGAAGCCGAGCGAGGGGACGAAGAGGTAGCGCTCGAACAGCGGGAAGGGGATCGCGCGGAACGCATAGGTGATCGGGATCAGGTTCGACGCCGGAGCGAGCGTCCAGGCGAGGAACGCCGTGCCGAGCGCGATCGGGCGGGAGCGCGACCACGCGAGACGGATCACGATCGCCAGCGCCGCGACGGCCCCGAGCCCGAGCAGGACGCGCGGGTCCGCCACGCTCGATGCGAGCGCGGTGTCGTGGACGATCGACAGCGGATGCGGCCACGCGAGCAGGCCCAGGTAGCGCGGCAGCACCGCGAGGAAGGTCAGCGCGCGCTGGAGCAGTGTCCCTTCGCCGGTGTACACGCCGGCCGGCGGCACGATCCCGAGCGCGAAGACCTTGATCGAGAAGAACGCCGCGATCAGAGCGAGCGTCGATGCGAGCACGAGCGCGAACCGCCGGCGGCGCTCGGCCACGGGCGTGCCGTCGGCGACGAGAGCGGCGCACGCGACAACCGGCGCGAGCATCGCCGCCGATTCCTTCGCGCCGAGCGCGAGCGCGAACCAAAGGACCGAGCGCCCAGGGGCCGACCCGACGAGGAGCGATCGCACGGCGAGGAGCGTGAACAGGAGCGCGAGCGGATCGGTGCGACCGCTCACCATCGCGAGCGACTCCACGCGCACCGGATGCGTCGCGAACAGGAGCGCCGCCGGAAACGCGAACGGCGCGAGCGCCGCGACGCGTCGAGCAACCGTCCACACGAGGAGCGCGAGCGCGACGTTCAGCAGCAGGTTGTCGAGGTGGAACAGCGCGGGACGATCGCCCCACACCAGGCTCTCCACGAAGTACGTCGCGCGCGTGACCGGACGCCAGTAGCCCGACGCCGCGTGGCCGTCGGCGTCGACGCCGAACAGATCGCCGGTGAGGACTTCCGCGATCGACGGGCGCGCGCCGCGCAGCAGCACCTGATCGTCGTAGACGAATTCGGCGGAGAGCGTCGGCAGGTACGGGATCGCCGCGACGAGCGCGAGCACCCATGCCGCGAGCGAGCGGATCAGCGAACGGTTCGGCGCGGTCGGCGCCACGGGATCGCGCCGCGGTTCAGCGGCTCGCTTCGAAGAAGCTCTTGATCGCCTCGACGACCTGCACCTGCGCGTCGGCCGTGATCACCGGATGGAGCGGCAACGACAGGCACTCGCGCGCCGCGCGCTCGGCCTCCGGGAGATCGCCCTTCTGGTAGCCGAGGTGCTTCAGGCTCGGCTGCAGGTGGCACGGCACCGGGTAGTAAACGGTCGACGAGACGCCCGCGGCGGTGAGGTGCGCACGCAGCTCGTCGCGCTTGTCGACGCGGATCGTGTACTGGTGCCAGTTGTGCACGCGGTCCTTGTCGACGCGCGGGAGGATGACGTCGTCGAGCAGGCGATGCTGCTCGAAGAGCTGGTTGTAGTTCGCGGCCGCCTCGGCACGCGACTTGTTCCACTCGGCGAGGTGGCGCGCCTTCACACGCAGCGTCGCGCACGTCAGAGCGTTCAAGCGGTAGTTGCCGGACACGGCGGTGTGGAGGTAGGCCTCGCTCTGCCCGTGGTTGCGGAGCTGGCGGCAGGCCTCGGCGACGCCTTCGTCCTGCGTCGTGATCATGCCGCCCTCGCCGAGCGCGCCGAGGTTCTTCGACGGATAGAAGGAGAACCCGGCGGCGTCCCCCATCGTGCCCGCGGCGCGGCCGCGGTAGCTCGAGCCGAGCGCCTGGCAGGCGTCCTCGACGACCATCAGGCTGAACTGCTCGGCGAGCTCGAGGATCGGATCCATCTCGGCGCACTGGCCGTAGAGATGCACCGGCATCACGCAGCGGACCTTGGTGCGCTCGCTGTTGAACTCGGTGCGCTTCTTCCCCCCGATCATGCCGTCGTCCACGTAGTCGTACACGCGCTCGGGCTTGATGCCGTAGTTCACGGGGTCGATGTCGACGAACACCGGCGTGGCGCCGAGCCGGCAGATCGCGGCGGCCGTTCCGAAGAACGTGAACGGCGAAGTCAGGACCTCGTCGCCGGCTTTGACGCCGAGCGCCTGCATCGCGACCGCGAGTGCGTCGGTGCCGTTGCTGATCGCGACCGCGTGACCGGATCCGATGATCGCGGCCATCTCCTTCTCGAAGGAGTCGACCTCGGGGCCGCCGATGAAGCGGCCGGAGACCAGGACGCTTTCGAGCGCCGCGCGCAGCTCGTCGATGATGGGCTCGTGCAGGCCGCTCAGGTCGAGTTGGGGGACCTTCATGGGCGCTCCGTTCCGTCTGTCGGCCCGCGTCAGCCGGCCGCCATCCGGTCCGGCTGACACGCGGACCTGAATCGCTCTTCCTAACAAAGCCCCGCGGGAACGGGCAACGCCGAAATCTCCCGCGCGCGGACGCGGATCGAGTTCGCCTTCCACAGCGCCGCCGCCGCCGCGTACGATCGCTCCCCGAATTGCCGGAGGTCGCGATGTCGTTCCGAATCTCGTGCGCAGCCGTCCTGTCCGTCGCTCTCTCGATCGCATGTCGTGCGGACGAGCCGAAGCAGGAGGACGCGAAGCCGGCGGCGACTCCCGCGCCCGACGCGGCGAACGCGGCGAAGTCGAAGGAAGCGGAGGCGGTGCTGAACGAGGCGATCGAAGCGCAGCACGCGGGCGATCTCGCGGCGACCGTCAGCGACGTCGAGTTCGCCTGCCTCTTCACGCAGCGAACGGACAAGGGACGCCACTCGGTCGACGTCGAGCAGCGGTTCAAGACTCCCGACAAGCTGTGGCGACACGTGACCGACACCGTCCTCGGGACGAGCGTCGTCGAGGGGTTCGACGGGAAGTCGGGCTGGAACAAGAAGGAGAAGGACAAGTTGATCCGCTTCGACGGCCCCGATTGGAAGGCGGACCGCGAGAAGCTCGACACCGACGTGCGGCAGATGCGCCTCCTGCTGCGCTTCTTCTTCGTCGAGAACCTCGCCGATGCACTCGAGAGCGCCGAACGCGTCGAAGATCGCGTCGTGGCGCGCGACAATCAGCCCGCGACGACCTGCGCCGTGATTCGTGGCAAGGCCGCACTCTCCGACGACGACGGCGGGCCGTGCCGAGTCGAGCTGTGCTTCGATCAAGCGACGCACTTCCTCATCGCGGCGCGCATCGAGCGAGACGACGCCGAGCCGCGCGTCGCCCGGTTCGAGTTCGCATTCCACGCCCCCACGCGCCAGGACGTGATCGTCCCCGGCAACGTGAAGGAGTTCATCGGCGACGAGAAGGAGCCTTCGATCGTGATCGCGCTGCAGAGCGAAGACGTCGAGGTCGACGGAAAGACGGTCGCGATGAACTCGATCCGCTTCAACGTCGGGATGGACGACGCGTCGTTCGCGCCGCCATCGTCGAAATGAGCCGAGCCGCACTCGCGGCGCTACTGCTCTCGACGATCGCGAGCTGCGCTCGCGGATCGGACGGCACCCGGACTCCCGCCGCGCCCGCGGCGACGTCCCCCTCCCCCACGGACGACTACTTCGTCGTCGACGTCGACGCGCGGCAGCCCGGCGTCGACGGGTTCCCCGGCGCAGTGTTCCGCTTCGACGCGCGCACGAAAACCCTCGCGCGTTTCGCCGCCGATCCGCGCTTCGTCGACCCCGAGGAACTGCTGGTGCGCAAGGACGGCAGCCTCGCCCTGATCGACATGGCGGCCGATCCGGAGCGACGCGGGAAGAACACCGGCGCCGTGTTCGTGCTCGACGGGCAGACGGGCGCGGTGACGCGCGTGCTCGCGCCGAAAGAATTCGTGATGCCGGTTGCGATCGCCGAGACGCAGGACGGGACGGTGCTCGTGGTCGATCGCGCGGCGAACCCGCAGGCGGACGGCCGGCGCGGCTGCGTGTTCGCCCTCGATCTCGCGACCGGTGCGACGCGCGTGTTCTCGTCCGACCCCGCGTTCCGCGCGCCGGCGTTCGTCGTGCCGCGCGCGGACGGTTCGGCGATCCTGCTCGACGCCGACACGAAGAGTCGCTTCGCGCCCGCGGAGGGCGTGCTGTTCCGCATCACGCCCGGCAACGCGGCGAGCGAGCGCATCGCCGACCTCGCGGACACCGTGAGCCCGCTGACGCTGCTTCCGGAGCCGGAAGGCACGTGGCTCGTGTTCGACGTCAACGCCGACCCGGTCCATCGCGGCGGCCCCGCCGGCGGGATCTTCCGCGTCGACGTCGCGAAGGGCTCGACCTCGCTCGTGTCCGCCGACATCCGCTTGCGCGATCCCGTGCGCGGCTGCTTCGCGCGCGACGGCTCGGTCCTCTTCGTCGATGCGAACGCCGACGTCGAGAAGACCGGACCCGACGCCGCGAACCGCGGCCAGAACGCGACCGGCCCCGGCGCGCTGTTCCGCCTCGATCGCGCGAGCGGCAAGGTCGACTTCGTGGCGACCTTCCCCGAATTCGTGAATCCGGTCGACGTCCGTCCGGCGCCGGAGGCGGGACGTTGAGCCGGAGCGCGCGCTGGATCCTCCCGTTCCTGGCGATCGCGCTGGTGCTCGGGCTCGGCGAGCTCGTCGCCCGCCTCATGCTCGGGAACGCACTGCGCGCGGATCGCGCGCAAGTCGGCGCGAGCGTGCCGTTCGCCGAAGGACACATGCTCGAATCGGTCGAGCAGGAC
The DNA here is from genome assembly GCA_964493525.1 of uncultured Phycisphaeraceae bacterium. Classification (GTDB taxonomy): domain Bacteria; phylum Planctomycetota; class B15-G4; order B15-G4; family JADJEK01; genus CAZBOK01. The sequence continues at coordinate 5,734 of CAZBOK010000233.1, forward strand.
GGGCTGCGCTACTGCGGCCGGCCGGGCGCGCACGTCGAGATCTTCGGAGTCGAGTACCGCAACAACTCGCTCGGACTGCGCGGCCGCGAGGTGAAGCCCGGTCCGCATCCCGGCGTGTACCGCGTGCTCGTGCTCGGCGACTCGAACACGTTCGGATGGCGCGTCGCGGAGCAGGACACGTTCTGCGCGCGCGCCGAGAAACTGCTGAACGAGAACGTCGCGCCCGGAGCGGAACGCATCGAGTTCGTGAACGCGGGAATCGTCGGATACAACACCGGCGATCAGCTCGCGCTCTACCGCCGGCTCGCGCCGCTGCTCGAGCCCGACCTCGTGCTGATCAGCTGGTACTACAACGACCTCGACCGCCTCGGTTTCCACGTCGACGCCGACGGCTTCCTGTTCTGCGACCCGCTGCCGTTCCCCGATGCGTGGAAGCCGAAGCTGTGGCGGTCCTTCCTGTATCGGTGGTGGTCGGTCCGCACCGTCACGCAGATGCAGACCTCCGGCGAGTACATCCCGGGGCAAGGCGAGAACATCGCGTTCGGCGAGACGCAGTTGATCGCGCTCGTCGATGCGATCCGTGCGCGCGGGACGAAAGCGGCGCTGATCGAGATCCCCTGGCTCGAGATCGGCACCAGCGGCGACCAACGCATGCGGCGTTCGACCTACGTCGGCGCGAAAGGCAGCGTCCACCTGCAGACGTGGGCCGCGCGCTCCGCGCTCCCGGTTCTGCAGTTGATCGATTCGATCGAGGGCGAAGCGGTCGCGTTGTGCTGGGCGTCGATCGACCCGCCGGATCACCATCCGTGCGCGCGCGTGCACGAGAAGTTCGGCATTGCGATCGATCGCTTCTTGCGCGAGCAACTGCTCGTCCCGCGCTGAACGCCGCCCTCAGAACCCCGAACGCTTGAACCAGCGCTCGAGCTCCGCGCGGGACAGACGCACCGACGTCGGCCGACCGTGCGGGCACGCTTTCGTCTCCGGGACGCCGGCCGCGGCGTCGAGCAGCGCGTCGATCTCCCCATCCTCGAGGTGGTCGCCGGCCTTCACCGCGGCGCGGCACGCGAGATCGTGGAGGCGATCCTCGACCGCGTCGCGCCCGCTCGCGGACGGCGTGCGGCTCTCGTCGAGCAGCGAGCGCACGAGCTGCGCCGGGTCCGCGCGCGACAGCAGATGCGGAACCGCGTGCACGGCGACCGAAGTCGGTCCGAACGGCGCGACGTCGATGCCGAGCCGCACGACTTCCGGCGCCACTTCCTCGATCCGCATGCGCTCGGCGGCTCCGACTTCGACGACCGCGGGCACGAGCAGCCGCTGCGACGCGAGCGTTCCCCGAGCGAGGCCGGCGCGCATGCGCTCGTAGAGGACGCGTTCGTGGAGCGCGTGCTGGTCGACGAGGACGAGATCGTCGCCGCTCTCGAACGCGATGTACGTCTCGAACAGGCGCAGGCGGTTCGCGCCGGTGCGCGCGGGGACCGACGGCGCGGACAGCGCGCTCGGCCGATCCGGCGATCGCCCGGGCGGATCGCCAGGCCGCGGGTGCGTGAACGCGACGAACGGCAACGGTGCGGGCGCACTCGCCGTCGCTTCCGAGACGCGTTCGACGAGCGGTGCGGCGGGAATGAACGGACGTGACACGCGCGGCGCGAGATCGCCCGCGCGCAACGCCTCGAGGACGACCGAGTGCACCGCGCGGAACACGCTCGCGGAATCGCGGAAGCGGACTTCGG
>CAZBOK010000234.1:0-7458 GCA_964493525.1 uncultured Phycisphaeraceae bacterium
GCTGCGGATCCCGCTGCTGCGCGCCGAGACGCTGCGCGCCGCGGGCCGCGCGGCGGAGGCCCGCACGGAGCTCGAGCACGTGCTCGTGACCGCGCCGGATCAACCGCTCGTCCTGGACGCGCTGGCGCGGATCCTCGTCGAGGAGCCGACGCAGCGCGACCTCGCCCGCGCGACGGACCTCGCGAAGCGCGCCGTCGACGGAGCGCCCGCGTTGGTCGGCCCGCGGCTCACGCTCGCGCGCGCCCGGTTCCTCGCGGAGGACTGGGCCGGCGCGGCGAGCGCGGCGGAGGGCGCGACGAAGCTCGGACCTCCCGAAGCCGATGCGTTCGCGATCCTCGGGGCGTCGCTCGCGCGGCAAGGCAACTCGCAGCAGGCCGAGACGGAGCTGCGCCGCGCGCTCGCGGTGCGCGCCGATCACGCCTTCGCGCGCCAGGAGCTCGTGAAGCTGCTGCTCGCGGCCGGCCGCGGCGCGGAGGCGGAGCGCGTCCGCACCGGGCGCTGACCGTCAGGAGCCGGAGTCGAGCACGAAGCGCAGGTAGCTCCGCGCGACGCGCTCGACGGGGAGCGCGACGATCTCCGGCACTTCGTACGGATGCAGAGCGCGCATCCGCTCCGCGTACGCATCGAACCGATCGGCCCGCACCTTCGCGACCAGCAGCACTTCCGCGTCGTCGCACAGCTTCCCTTCCCAGCGGTAGATCGACCGCACGCCGGGCACGAGGTTCACGCAGGCGGCGAGCTTCTCCTCGACGAGCGTTTTCGCGATCCGCGCGGCCGCGTCGGCGTCCGGCGCCGTGGTGAGGACGACCAGCATTCCGCCGCTCTCGCTCGATCGTTTCGCCGCGCTCATCTTCCGGTCCCGTTCCGTCCGAAAACCACGGGGTGCGAACCCCGCCCGACACGGCTCCTGTCTACCATGCCCGCGTGAAGCGCCGCCTCGTCGTCGGAATCCTCCTCGCATCGTTCATCGGCGGCACCCTGCTGCGCGGCTTCGACCTGCTCGCGTCCTACGAAAACGGCCATCGCGGCGCGTGCCTCGCGTTCTTCGCGCTGATGGCGAAGAACCACCTGCGCTACGGGCTCTCCGAGACCGGCGGCGTCGGCGTGCTGAACCCGGACAAGGTCGAGCCCGAGTACTTCAACTACTACCTCCACCATCCGCCCGGCGCGATCCTGCTCGCGACGCTCGCCGCGTACGAGGCGGGCACCAAGCCCGCGGGGCTCCGCCTCGCGTTCCTGCCGTTGTCGGTCGGCATCGTCTTCCTGTTGTGGAGGCTCGCGCGGCCGCTCGGGAGGCTCGCTGCGACCGCCGCGGCGGCGATCGCCGCGCTGGCGCCGATCGGCGTGTACTACGGCGCCTTCGTCAACTTCGAGATCCCGACGCTGTTCTTCATGATCCTCGAGCTCGCGCGGTTCCAACGCTTCGTGAACCGCGGCCGCCCCGGCGACCGGCTGATCGCGATCCTCGCGCAGATTGCCGCGGTGTTCTGCGACTGGATCGCACTCGGCCTCCCGCTCGCGCTGCTCGTGCTGCTCCCGTTCCGCACGCGGCGCGGCGCCGACCGCGCGGGACGCGTGCGTCCGATCGCGAACGCGCTCGCGATGCTGGTCGCGAGCGGCGTGGTCGTCGTCTTCGTGCAGGCGTGGTACGCGCTGCAGCTGCATCGCTACGGCCGCTCGGCCGACGGCGGCGGCTACTACCTCGACGTCACGATGCTCGCGAAGTCGTTCCGCTTCTCCGAGTTCCTCGCGCGCCAGGGCGAATACCTCACCAACCTGTTCGGCTGGCCGTTCCTCGCGCTCACCGTCGCCGGCGTCGGGCTCCTGTTCCGCTGCCGGCAACGCGGCGGGATCGACCGCACGTCGCTCGCGGCGATCGCGCTCTCGGTCGTCGGCGTCGGCAACCAGGTGATCCTCGCGAACAACGCGACCGGCCACGACTACTACCTGCTCTATCTCTTCCCCGGCGCGGCGCTGATCGCGTCGATGCCGTTCTCCGCCGCGACCCGCTCGCGCACGCAGATCTCCCGGCTCGCGGCGCCCGCGCTCGTCGTGCTCTGCGGCCTCCTCACCGCGAACTCGGTGCGCGTGATCGGCGAGCGGCGCGAGTTCGCGCAGTCCGAGTTCGGCAAACAGATCGGCGATACGACCGAACCCGGGAGCGTCGTGCTGCAGCCGTACAACTTCCTGCTGCAGGTCCCGGTCGCCGCGGATCGGTTCGTCTACCACGCGAGCGACCTGAAGAGCTTCGAGGACGCGAAGCGGTTCGCGGTGCAGTTCGGGATGGGCGGACGCCCGCTCGTCTACCTGGTCGGCACCGAGAAGGAGTCGACGCTCGACCCCGAGCTGCGCGGCTACCTCGCGCGGCGCGGCAATCGATCGATCAAAGGACCGTTCGTCGTGTTCGAGCTCGGCCCGCTCACGCTCTGAGATCGGCCGGAGCGCGCGTCACTTGCCGATCTCGAGGCGCGTCCCGCACAGCGGGTCGATCCACGAGATCGCTTCGATCTTCTTCATGGTGACGCGGAAGTCGTACTCGATGCGCTGGAAGCGCACCTTCGTCGGGCGGCCCTCGCCGTCCTCCTCGACGAACACGAAGCAGGCGCGGTTGTCCCCGTCGCGCGGCTGGCCGACCGAGCCCACGTTGACGAGCGCGCGCTCCGGGCCGACGGTCCACGTCGCGTCCGGCATCTCGTGCGGCGAGATGTGCTCGTAGTGGATGCGCCCCTCGTCCTCGCGCTCGATGAACACGCCCGGCTGGTGCGTGTGCCCCACGAAGCAGAGGTGGTCGATCCGGCTGAAGATGTCCTTCAGCTTGTCCGGCGCGAACACGACGTCCGTGCGCATCACGTATTCCTTCACGGGATCGCGCGGCGAGCCGTGCACGTAGAGCACGCGGCCTTCGCGGCGGGCGGGCTCGAGGCTGCGGATGAACATCCAGCGCTCGCGCTTCGCGAGCGACGAGAACAGACCCGGCCGCATGAGCTGGCGCGTGCCCTCGATCACTTCGCGCGCGTAGATGTTGAAGTCGCTCGCGCTGCCGATCAGCGCGTCGTCGTGGTTGCCGCGGATCGTGAAGCGGCAGCGCTCGCGGATGATGTCGATGCAGGCTTCCGGATCCGGTCCGTAGCCGACCACATCGCCGAGGCAGAGCACCTCCTCGACCTTCTCGGATTCGATGCGCCCGAACGCCGCGTTGAGCGCCTCGAGATTCGAGTGGATGTCGGAGATGATCGCGTACACGAACGTTCTGCTCCCGACGGCGCCGCTGTCGAACGCGCACGCCGCGCTTGGCGATTCGAATCGATCCGACTCAGGACACCCGAGTCGGCAGCGACGGCCGCCGATCCGCCGCGGACGATTCTGACGGCTTCACCGATTCCAGCCAGGCATCTTTCAGCCGAGCCACGACCCGCTCCGCCGCGGCGCGGAGCGGCCCCGCAATCGTCGCGCCCGCGGCGTACGTGTGACCGCCGCCGCCCACCGAGCGCGCGAGCTTTGCGACGTCGACCTGCCCGCGCGAACGCAGGTTGATGCGGACCTCGCCCTCGCGCGTCTCGCGGAACAACGCCACGCATTCGGCGTCGCGCGCCGTCCGCAGGAGGTCGAGCAGCTCGTCGGTCTCGAACGGGCCGACCTTCAGCTCATCGATCAGCGCGATCGGGATCGTGCCCCACAGGATCTTCCCGTCCAGCTCGGAGTTGACCTCCGCGGCGACGCGGCCGATCAAGCGGACGAGCGCGGTTTCGTTGCGCTGGTAGACCTCGCGATACACGCGCGAGGCATCGATGCCAGCCGAAAGCAGCTCCGCCGCGTCGCGCAGGACCTGCACGTCGGTGTTCGAGTAGCGGAACCAGCCGGTGTCGGTGCTGATGGCGACGAGCAGCGATTCGGCGATCTTGCGATCGATCCGCCCGCCGAACTCCTTCACCAGCTCGAGGACGATCTTGCCGGTCGCCGGCGCGGACGGATCGTGCAGGTTGAGGTCGCCCGGGAGGACGTCGGTCACGTGGTGATCGACGCAGACCTTGACCGAGCGGCCCGACTTCACGAGGTCCCACAGGCCGGGCATGCGCGACGTGCTCGAGAAGTCGAACATCATGAACACGTCGCTGTCCCGCGCGGCCTGCGCGTGGACTTTCGGGTCGAACGTCTCGACGATCCGGTCCCCGCCGAGGAACGCGTAGCGATCGGCGAGCGGCTCGAACGCGAGCGCACGCACCGTCTTTCCCCGTTGCTGGAGGAAGTGGTACATGCCGAGCATCGACCCGAGCGAATCCCCGTCGATGTGGACGTGGCCGCTGAGCAGGAACGTGGTGCTTCGGTCGACGAGCTCGCGGAGTCGAGACCACGACTCCCGGTTGGCGGCGGTCATGCGCCTCCTGGCGCTGGGGGTGCGGATCCCATGCGATCGCCAGCCTGGCGACTCGCCGCACGGTCCGGGAAAGCCGGAGTAGATAACTCCTCCCCCCGTCGCGTCAAGGGAAGCAGCTCGCGCACGGCAGGATCCGAGGCGAAGCAAAGCTCTCCTGAAACGACGGTTGCAACGATCGTGACCCCTCCGCCGGTCACCCGATCGAGTGCATCAGGGAGCGACGCCGGGAGGCCACCGGCGGCGGAGCAGATCGCGAAGTCCGCCGCGGCGCCGGGAGTGAGCGCACCCTCCGTCCCCTCGAGGAGCCGCGCCCCGCCGCGGGTCGCCATGTCGAAGACGTCCGCCGCGGCGAGATCGGGACGCGCGGCGCGCAGGAACGCCATCTCGTCCGGCATCGAGAGACTCGAGTTCGACGCGAGCGAGTCGGTGCCGAGCGCCACGTCGATGCCCGCCGCGCGGTACTCGCGGACCGGGTGGCGCGGATGCCCGAAGAACGCGTGGCTGCGCGGACAGAACGCGACGCCGGCGCCGCGCTCGCGCAACAGCTCGATCTCCCCGTCGCGCGGCCAGTTCGCGTGCGCAAGGACGACGCCCGGGTAGAGCGCGCCGAGCGAGTCGAGGTAGCGGAGCGGCGTGAGGCCGGGCGGCGAATCGAACGGTCCGCGCGCACCGAGCAGGGCGAGCAGCTCGCGGAATTCGCCACCGCCCTCGGCGAGGTAGCGCTCCTCCGCGAGCGTTTCCGCGGCGTGGGTCGACAGCCGCATTCCGCTCGCGCGAGCGGTCGCGACCAGCGCGCGATAGATCGACGGCGCGGTCGAGTACGGGGCGTGCGGCGACACTCCGCGCGAGTCGCGCGCGTTCCCCGCGACGTCCGCGCCGCGCCACGCGAGCGCGGCGGCGTTCGTGTCCGCCTCGGTGGCGCGCCCGAGGAACTCACGGAACGAGACGCCGCGGAGCCCCGACGCGGCAACCGCCGGCGCCGCCGCGCCGGACGAGTCGATGTCCCCCACCGCGGTCGTGCCGGAGGCGAGCAGGAGACGTGCGCCGTGCGCCGCGCCGCGCGCGAGGAACGCGGGATCGAACGGCCGCGCGCGGATCAGATCGAGCACCCACGCGGCGAACCCGCGATCGGCGCGTCGCACGCCGGTCACCTCGCTGAGATCGAGGTGCGCGTGCGCGTTGCGGAATCCCGGGATCACGAACCAGTCGTCGGGCGCGTCCGCGGGAGCGGCGCAGCGCGACAAGATGCGACCCTCGGAGACGACGAGGGATCCGGCGCGGTAGTCGGCCGCGTCCGCGAGGACGGACCGGACCGGCAGAACCGCGGTCACGTCTGGGTGTAGTGGATCTCGACGCGGTCGATCTTCACGTCGGTGTACGTGTGACCGTCGATCACCTTCGAGGCCTCGATCACCGCGCGGAACCGGATGAACGGGAGATGGAGCGTCGTCGGATCGGTGACGAACACCTGGTCGATCGTCGCCGGATCGACGTCGCCCGACCCGGTGAGACCGGCGTCGTTGAACGTGATCTCGAACGGCGCTTCCGCTCCACCCTGCTGATCCGCGAGGTCGTACGTGAGTCCCGTCTGCGGCGATCCATCGACGAGCGCGTCATACTTCACGACGTAGTTCGTGTAGTTCGCCGCGAGCGTGCCCGTCGCGAGGAAGACCGACTGTCCCACCGTCGGCGCGAGGCCGGGGATCATGAAGCCGACGTCGGCCGCGGTCACGGTCGGCGTGACGGTCGAGAAGTTCGCGGCGCTCATGTTGCCCGCGATGCTCTCGAGGCGGACGCGTCCGTCGCCGCCGTTGCCGCCATCGACGAACCCGACGCCGCCCACTCCGCCGCGCGCATCGACCGGGCCGACCAGCGCCACCGCGAACGGCGAGGTGCTGCCCGAGCGCAGCACGATGCACCCGCCGCCACCGCCGCCGCCGCCGCTCGCGCTGTTCTGGACGATCCCGCTGGTCTGGCCGCCCGCGCCACCGTTCGCGAGGAGCTTCCCCGACGCGGAGACCGCGATCGTCGACGCGCTCTCGATCACGAGCGAGCCGCCGCCCGCGCCGCCGCCGGCGCCCGGCGTCCACGTCGGGAGCGTCAGGTTGGGGGCCGGAGTCAGCTTCGTCGTGTTCGCGCAATGAACGCCCGATCCACCACCGCCGCTGCCGCCGAATACCTGCGGCGGCTCGATGCGGAACGTGTCGCCCGGACCGAGCGTCGTGACGTCGGTGAGGTCAAGCACGTTGTCGTTGTTCGTGTCGGCGTCCGTGTCGCGCGTCAGGGCGATCGGCACGATCGTCACGCTGTTCGAGGTGCTCGAAGCGATCTCGAAAAAGTAGGAGGACGTCGTGTCGGGGATCACGATCCAGCGCGGATCGATCTTCAGGTTCGCGCCGCCGTCGAGGTCGAGGCCGGCGAACGGGGTGCCGCCGACCGTCAGCGTCGTCGCCGTCGCGGAGACGACCGAGCCGGTCAAGTAGCCGACGCCGCCGGCGCCTCCGGCGGACCCGGTCTGCGTGCCGCTCGGCGCCACCGTCTCGCCGGCCGAGCCCGCACCGCGCGAGCCGCCGCCGCCGCCGCCGCCGGAACGCGCGAGCGTGAGGAACGTCTGCGCGACCGTGACCGGGAGGCTGCGGCCGCCGAACGACAGGGGCCGTCCGCTCACTGACCCGAGGTGGCCGGCGAGATCACCGACGAGGAACGGGTCGCCGATCTTCGCGATCGGCGGAGGCGGGAGCTGGTACAGATCGAGCCCCGGCTGCGTCATCGGGCCGAACTCGTTCGTCACGTGCAGTTGGAGCCCGCTGTTCACGTTGTCGATGTGGAAGTTCGGGTGGTCGTGCTGGATCAACGCGCCGGGCGATGCGCCGGCGACGGTCGAGCCGGTTCCGACGTTCGGCTGCAGCCACAGTTCGTCGAGCGGCGCGGTGAACGCGAAGCCGCCGCTGCGATCGAGCGTGAAGTCGGTGAGCGCGCCCGAGAGTCCCGAGAGTCCCTGGTTCACCGCCGCGGCGTTCGCGTAGCCGGTGATCGGGCTCGTGAAGAGAGCGGTCGCGGTGTTCTGGCCGTCGGTGACCGAG
>CAZBOK010000235.1:0-7421 GCA_964493525.1 uncultured Phycisphaeraceae bacterium
GCACGTGACCGACGCCGCAGCGGTCGAGGAGCGCGTGCCGTTCGATCCGATCCCCGAGCGCCTCGCGGACCGCTGGACGACGGCGATGGCGCGCGGATTCCTCCCGAGCGTGCGCGCGTTCGCGAAGGACACCGACTTCGCGGGCTTCCTCGCCGCGCACCGCGAGCTCTACGCGAAGGTCGCCGCGCGCATCGACGACCTGCTGCAGCACGACTTGAAAGTCGAGTGGTTCAACGCGTTCTTCGGCGGGCGGGAGATCGGCGAGTTCATCGTGTCGCCGGGCCTCGTCGCCGGCCCGCACAACTTCGGCGTCGGCGTCCGCTTCGGAGCCGGCAAGCCGGAAGAGATCCATCCGGTCATCGGCGCGTGGAAGTTCGACGACGACGGCGTGCCGGTGTTCGACCACAGCATCCTGCCCGTGATCGTGCACGAGTTCTGCCATTCGTGGGCCAACCCGCTGGTCGACGCGCACGCCGAGGCGCTCGAAGCATCCGGCAAGAAGCTCTTCCCGCCGATCCGCGCGACGATGCAGCGCCAGGCGTACACGACGTGGCGAACGGTGTTGCACGAGTCGCTCACGCGCGCGTCGGTGCTGCGCTACCTCGCGAAGAACGGCAACGCCGACGACATGAGAGCCGGGGTCGAGTTCGATCGAGGGCAGGGCTTCACGTGGACCACCGAGCTCGCGGACGTGCTCGCGAAGTACGAGGCGGATCGCAAGCTCTGGCCCGAGCTCGACGCATTCATGCCCGAGGTCGTGGCGTACTTCGACGCGCGCGCGGCCGCGGCGCCCGACGTCGAGGTGAACGCGCCGCGCGTCGTGCGCATGACTCCCGCGAACGGCGCGGTCGACGTCGATCCGAAGACGACTGCGTTCAGCGTCGAGTTCGACCGTCCGATGAACACGCGCGGTTGGTCGGTGGTCGGCGGCGGCCCGGATTTCCCGAAGACGACGTCGACGCCGAGCTGGGACAAGACCGGCAAGGTGTTCTCGATGCCGGTGCAGCTCGAGCCCGGCCATCGCTACCGCTTCGGGCTGAACGGCGTGAAGTACACCGCCTTCCAGTCGCGGGATGGAGTGCCGCTCGTGCCGGTCGAGGTGACGTTCGCGACGCGCTCGGAATGAGCGATCGGTGAACGCGGCGCACGGCGGCGCGGGAATGTCGGCGCACCGTTTTCGCGTACCCCGCGAGATTCCCCGGCGCCGATTCACGCGACGGTGAATCGCCAGCGAACCGGGTGCGATTGCGCCGGGAACGTGGCTTGCAACTCCGCGACGTCGCGCGTCCCACCCGGCGCATCGTCCCCGGAGCCCGCTGATGTCCCCTCGCATCCCGACGCCTCGCGCCGTGCGCGTGCCGTTCGTCCGAACCGCCCTCGTCTCGATCTCGCTCGCGATCCTCGCGGCGATCGCCGTGCTTGCCCGCGCCGACTCCGGCGGCGGGAGCCAGAACGCGAACCCGCCGGCGCGCGTCGTCGGCTGGAACAACCTCGGCATGCACTGCATGGACGACGACTTCTCGGTGTTCGCGACGCTGCCGCCGTTCAACACGATCCAGGCGCAGGTGATCGTGAACGGTCAGCTCGTCACGAACGCGAGCGGCTACACGGTCACCTATGAAGCGGTCGCCGACCCGACCGGCTCGATCAACAAGACCGCGGCGGGGAAGACGAACTTCTGGGCGCACGTGAACGAGCTGTTCGGCGCGTCGGTCCCGGTCGATCAGGGGTTGACCGGACACGCGATGCCCGGCGCGTCGAACACGCCGCAGTTGATGGGGTTCGACGCGGCCACGAACTCGTGGATGGCCGACGGCATCCCGATCACGCCCTATGACGACGCGATGGCGAAGAACACCTACCCGCTGATGAAGATCGTCGTGCGCGACGCCGGCAACCAGCCGATCGCGAACACGAACATCGTGCTGCCGGTGTCGGACGAGCTGACCTGCGTGAAGTGCCACGCGTCGAACTCCGTCGACGCCGCGAAGCCGGCCGCGGGCTGGGTGAACGACGCCGATCCGAAGCGCGACTACCGTTTGAACATCCTCCGGCTGCACGACGAACGGAACGCGGCCGATCCGCTGTATGCGCCCGCGCTCGCGACCGCGGGATACAACGCGTCCGGGCTCTACGCGAACGTGACGGTCGATGGACACGCGGTCCTGTGCGCGAAGTGTCACGGCAGCAACGCGCTCGGCACCTCGAACCCGAACCTGAAGACGCTGACCGAAGCGATCCACGGGCGCCACGCGAGCGTCGTCAACCCCGACAACGGCATGACGCTCGATCAGGTCGCGAACCGCGCGGCCTGCTACCTGTGCCACCCCGGTTCGAAGACGCGCTGCCTGCGCGGCGCGATGGGCGCGTCGGTCGCGTCGGACGGCACGATGGCGATGCAGTGCCAGAGCTGTCACGGCAACATGAGCAAGGTCGGCGCGGCGACGCGCGAGGGCTGGCTCGACGAACCGTCCTGCCAGCAGTGCCACAGCGGCACCGCGACCAACAACTCGGGCAAGATCCGCTACACGTCGGCGTTCGACGCGCAGGGCAATCCGCGCGTGCCGGCCGACCTCACCTTCGCGACCGACTCGAACACGCCGTTGCCCGGCAAGTCGCTGTACCGCTTCTCCGACGGACACGGCGGACTGCAGTGCTCCGCGTGCCACGGCTCGACCCATGCGGAGTTCCCGTCGTCGCACGCGAACGACAACCTGCAGAGCATCGCGCTCCAAGGTCACGACGGGATGCTGGTCGAGTGCTCGACGTGCCACGGCACGTCGCCGAACACGGTGAACGGCGGACCGCACGGGATGCATCCGGTCGGGCAGGCGTGGGTGAGCCGCCATCCGGACGTCGCCGAAGAAGGCGGCGCGACGCAATGCAAGAAGTGCCACGGCGCCGACTATCGCGGCACGGTGCTGTCGCGCGCGCAGGGCGATCGCACGCTGAGCAGCGAGTTCGGCACGAAGAAGCTGTGGAACGGTTTCCAGGTCGGTTGTTACCTGTGCCACAACGGGCCGGGCGGTGAAGGCGGCTCGTCGAACCACGCGCCGGTCGTCCATGACAAGTCGGTGCAGACCGACAACGCGACGCCGAAGACCTTCAAGCTCTCGGCGAGCGACTCGGACGGCAATGCGCTGACGCTGCGCGTCGTCCGCCAGCCGTCGCACGGGACGGTCGGGATCGCCGGCAAGGATGCGACCTACTTCCCCGACGGCGCGTTCGCCGGGCAGGAGACGTTCACGTTCGCCGCGTGGGACGGCAAGTCGGACTCGAACCTCGGCACGGTCACGGTCACCGTGAGCGACGGCACCTGCCCCGCCGTGATCGCGCCGGTCGCGGCGGATTACGACGTGAGCGGCGGCCTCGGGGCGATCGACGTCACGATCGGCGCGCAGTGCGATTGGACCGCGACGGTGGTGGAGGCGAGCGCAACGTGGCTCCACATCACCTCCGGCTCCGCGGGCACCGGGCCGGGCGTCGTGCAATACACGGTGGACGCGAACGCGGGCGTCGCGGTCCGCAAGGCGACGATCCTCGTGAAGGACGTGTCGTTCGCGGTCGCGCAGGGCGGCAGCGGCAGCGCGAACCTGGTCGGGACGTGGAAGAAACTCGCGTCGCAATGCGCGGTCGACTGCAAGCTGAACGGCGTGCTGCGCGTCGAGAACATCGGCGACAAGAAGGCGAAGGCGTCGAAGGTGAAGTTCTACCTGTCGAGCGACGCGACGCTCGACGGCGGCGACTCGCTCCTGAAGACGCGCCCGGTCGCGCAGCTGAAGCCCGGCAAGGCCGAGAAGATCAAGCTCAAGAAGACGCTGACGCTGGGGCAGACGACGAGCGGCAAGTTCGTGATCGCCGTGGTCGACGCGAACGACGACGTGGTGGAGTCGGACGAGACGGACGACGTGGCGGTGTTCGGCCCGCTCCCGTAGCGCGACGGTCTCCCGGACACGCGAGCGGTCCCGATGGGACCGGCGCCCGCCGCAACGGCGGCGAGCGGTGCACGATCGTCGAACGCTCGTGCGAAGCGACGATCGAGGGGGCACGCACATCTTCCAGGACCACACCGCACCGCTCGTCGCCTCCTACTTCGCCGGTCTCTGCGGCTTCGTCCTCGCGTCGCGCGTGCTGCGCGACGTGTGGCCCGCCGCGCCGGTGGACGGCTTCGCGCGCCCGTGGCGCGAGTTCGCCTTCGCGTTGCTCGGCGCGATCGGCGTCGTCGCGATGGGGCAGTCGTGGAGCGCGGGAATCCACCTGCCGGAGCACGGCGCGCTCGGTCCACTGTTCGCCGCGATCGATCAGTTCGTGATCTTCCTGCCGATCCTCGTCGTGATCCCGCTGCGCCGGCAACGATGGACGTCGGCGTGGCTGCCGCGCGAGCGGCTCGCGACGCGCCTCGCGGTGGGCGTCGTCCTCGCAGTCGTCTCCGTCACCGCGTACGCGCTCCTGCGCGACGGCGCGGATGCACCCTGGCGCGTGCTCGGGCGGATCGCGCGCTTCGAGAACCTCGGCAACCTCGTGCAGGTGTTCCTCGAGGACGTCACGATCGCGATCCTCTTCGTCCGACTGGCGGCGGCGATCGGCGCCCGCGCCGCGACGATCGTGGTGGCGTGCCTGTTCGCGGCCGGACACGTGCCCGTGATGCTGCAGCAAGGCGCATCCGTTCACGATCTGCTCGGCCTGGTGCGCGACGCGGCGCTCGGCGTCGCGGTCATCTTCGTCCTGAACCGCTCGCGCGACGTCGTGTGGTTCTGCTGCATCCACTTCTGCCTCGACATGACGCAGTTCCCGCGGATCACCGGCGTCGGTTGAACGGCGGCGGTTGATCCCGCGGCGGCGAATCGCGATCGTGCATCCGTGGCGAACGACGACGACCGCACTCTCGAGATCCGCATCGCACGCGCCGGCGACGCGCCCGACCTCGCGGCGCTCGTGACCGAGCTCGGCTACCCGACCGACGCCGAGGTGATCGCGGGCCGGCTCTCGTCGCTCGCGCGATCCGCCGAGACGGTGCTGGTTGCGGTGCGCGACGCGAAGGTGATCGCGTTCGTCACCGTCCACGTGATGCCCGTGCTGCATCGTCCGACCGCGGTCGGGCGGATGTCGGCGTTGTGCGTGGCGCGCGCCGAACGCGGCCGCGGAACCGGCCGCGCGCTCGTGCTCGCCGCCGAGCGCCTGGTCGCGGACCGCGGCTGCGCGCTGATCGAGGTGACGAGCAACCGGAATCGTCCGGACGCGCACGCGTTCTATGAGCGCCTCGGCTATGCGATCACGAGCTACCGCTTCGGGAAGACCCTGACGGCGCAGAGCTGAGGCCTGGCAGAACCGCGTGTCGTCCTTCACTTCGTTGCTCTCCGAAGTCCGCGCGTGCCGGCTGTGCGCCGAGCACCTTCCGCTCGGTCCGCGCCCCGTGCTGCAGGCGCATCCGTCGGCGCGCATCCTGATCGTGGGGCAGGCGCCCGGCCGGAAGGTCCACGAGACCGGCCTGCCGTTCAACGACCCGAGCGGAGATCGACTGCGCCGCTGGATCGGCGTCTCGCGCGAGGTCTTCTATGACGAGCGGAGGATCGCGCTCGTGCCGATGGGGTTCTGCTACCCCGGCACCGGCGAGTCCGGCGACCTGCCGCCGCGACCGGAGTGCGCGCTCGCGTGGCGCGCGCGGCTGCTCCCGCTGCTGAAGCGCGTGCGCCTCACACTCGTGTTCGGGCAGTACGCGATCGCGTACCACCTCCCGGACGCGGCGGGCCCGCTGACCGAAATCGTTCGCGACTGGCGCGCGCACTGGCCCTCGGTCGTGCCGATGCCGCACCCGAGCCCGCGCAACAACCGGTGGCTCGTGCGCAATCCGTGGTTCGAGAAGGAAGTCGTGCCGGCGCTCGCGAAGCAGGTCGCGAGCGTCCTCGCCGCGAAGTCGTGACGCGGCGCGCCGTCAGCCGCCGCGCCGCACGACGATCACGCGCAGGCCGGAGCGAGCGTTCGCCGCCGCCTCGGCCTCGGACCCGCCGACGGCGATCGCGGTGTCCCACGCGTCGGACTCGGCGGCGGTCGGCGCGATCACCGACACGCTGACGACGTCGTCGTCGATCGGGCGGCCGGTGCGCGGATCGAACAAATGGCCGATCTTCACGCCGTCCTGCGTGCGCTCGCGCTGCCAGTTGCCGGACGTCGACACCGATGCGTCGGTGATCTCGACGACGTGCAGAGTCGCGCCGTCTGGCCCCGCGATCGCGACCTTCCGCGGTCCGCCGATGCACGCGACGCTGCTGCCGCCGCCCGACACGAGCGCGCTGCGGACGCCGTGCGCGCGCAGCACGAGTATCGCGCGGTCGACCGCGACGCCCTTCGCGATGCCGTCGAGATCGAGCGACACGCCGGCGCGATCGAACCCGACGGTGCGGCGCGCGCGATCGACGATCACGTGTCGAACGCCGACGCAGGCTTCCGCGGCCGCCAGCTCCGCATCGCTCGGCACCCGCGGTTCGCCGTTCGGCCGCCAGCCCCAGACCGCCATCAACGGACCGATCGTCGGATCGAACGCGCCGCGCGTGAACTCGTGCGCGTCGAGCGCGAGCGTGAGCACGTCGAACAGCAGCGGATCGACCGCGACCGGCGCGATGGCCGCGCTCTGGTTCACCTGCGCGAGCTGCGAGTCATTCCGCCACGACGAGAGCAGCGATTCGACACGCTCGACTTCCTTGGCCGCGGCCTCGAGCGCGGAGCGAGCGTCGGACTCGGGGACACCGGCGAGTTCGTACTCGAACATCACGCCGAACGCGGGGCGCTGCAGCGTGAGCGCCGTGCGCGCCGCGTCGTCGTCCGCGCGCGGAGGCGCGCAGGCCGCGAAGAGCGCGGAGCAAGCTAGCGCCGGCGCGCTCAGCCGAAGCGCGACGTTCATCGCATCAGCGGCTGCGACGACTTGCCGGCGATCACGATCGGCTTGCCGTCCTTGTCGAGCGTGATGCTGCACGCGATCCACTTCTCCGGGCCGATGAGGTTGACGACGGGCGTGCCGTCGGTGCCGAGGCCGACTCCGAGGCGGGCGAACCCGGTCTCCGTCGCGATCGCGATTCCAGTGAACTGCGCCGTGCTGTTGATCTCGAGCCGTTCCTTCCCGGCGGCGTCGACGAGGACGAACCGCTGCGCCCGCAGCTCTGCCGGCTCGAGCGGCGCCGCACGGCCGGACAACGACGCGGCGCCGAATCCGATCAGCAGGAGTCCGAGTCCGGAGGCGAGTTGCTTCGACATGGCGAGGCTCCAAGTGCGCACGCGCCGCCCGCGAAATCGCGAGCGGACGCTCGGGCGCTGGTTCATGCCCGTTATCGTGCCACGTCGAATGCCCGATTCCCCGCACCTCTTCCCGTCGTCCGGCGACTCGACCGAGCTGATCGGCGAAGTGAAGGACGTCGTCTACGAGAGCG
>CAZBOK010000236.1:0-7417 GCA_964493525.1 uncultured Phycisphaeraceae bacterium
GGCTGCCGCGGCTGCGCGCACGTCCGCCACCGAGCGCGCGAGTGTGAACTTGTCCGGGTCGTTGCGCGCGATCGCTTCGACCATGTCGATCAGCTTCTCGGCGAGCGCGAACGAGCCGCCTTTCGCCTCGAGGCTCGCGGGCGTGTAGATCGACATGAACGGCGCATCGAGCCCGCCTTCCCGCGCGCGCGGGAAATCGAAGTCGCCGGTCGCGGTGCGCACCGAGACGTCGTCGGGGTGATCGTTCAGCCGGTAGGGAACGTCGATGTGCCCGTCGACGATGACGCAGCGCTGGGCCAGCTCGCGTGCGTGGGCGAGCGTCGCGGCGTCGGGCTCGCGCAGGACGACGCGACAGCCCGCGAGCGACGACACGAGCAACGCGGCAGCGATCCATATATGAACGATCGGTCGGGAAGCCATCAGTCGTTTTCGATCAGGCGTCTGGTCTGGTGTGAGTTCGGACAAAGCTTAACGGCGAGCCAGACAAGACGCTCTCCAGCGAATCGCAATTGCGCAACTCGAATCGACCTCACGGACCGTCCGATCGTTTCGCCTTGACGACTTCGCTTCGGGCATTGCATGATGTCGCGACGCACAAGCGTTGCGACGAGCTTGACTCCACGTGGAATCCGAGAATAGGGAAGATCGACATGAACTCGATGACCGCGGAACAGTCTGCCACGATGGCGACAGGATCAATACGATTGGACGCTTTGTGGTTGCGGCGCGTCATGACTATCGTGCTATTCGCTCTCTGCGCATACACCGACCCGGCGCTTGCACAATCACCCGTCGCAACTTGCCAACAATGGGACACGCGGTTCATACGACCGAGTGGAATGCCAGCCGGTTGTCATGTGCTCAGGGACCTAGACATCGGAAACGGGCCGGAGCTCTTTGGTGCGGGGCCGGGAGGCAGTCCCGTCTCCCGCTGGACTAACGGGGGCTGGAAACAACTCGGCCCGTCTCTCGGCGGGGACGTCTATGCGCTCGCGGCATATGACGATGGAAGCGGTCTGTCGTTGTACGCAGGGGGTACGTTTACTGGGGCGACCGGAAACTATGTGGCGAGATGGACCGGTTCTGCGTGGACTTCAGTCGGCTCGGTATCGATTGGGACGGTCTATTCGCTCTGCGTTTACGACGATGGCACTGGCCCAGCTCTATACGCTGGGGGTGCGTCGACTGTCTTGAGATGGAACGGAGCACAATGGGCCGCCGTCACGGGAGCACCGATCGGATTCATAGAGGCATTCGCAATTCTAGATTCGGGTAGTGGTCCAGTATTGTTCGCAGGCGGACGATTCACAGTAGGTGGTGTGCAGGCCAACGTCGCGCAGTATAAGGGAGCAGCGTGGACAATCGTGCTACCAAGCACGAGCGGCGTGGCTCAAGTCGAATCGATGATAACGTTCAACGATGGCTCTGGCCCTTCGCTGTACGTGGGCGGGACATTCACCATCGCAGGTGGCGCGCCGTCGGATTATGTTGCGCGTTGGAACGGAGCGAGTTGGAACCCAGTATGCACTGGACTTTACGCCGGATCAGTGTGGGCACTCGCCGGATTCGACGCGGGTAATGGCCCGGAGTTATATATTGGCGGGACGCTTACTGCCTACGACGCGGGCGGAAACTATGTGTCTAGTGGTATTGCCCGATGGACGGGATCGACCTGGGAAGGCATAGACGGAGGGTGCAACGGTGAAGTCGAGTCGCTGGCAGTGCACGATAACGGTCATGGAAGCGCGCTGTACGCCGGCGGCACGTTTGTCACCGCAGGAGGCATCGACGTCGATCGGGTTGCGCGATGGGACGGTGCAAGTTGGATGCGCCTCGTCGGATTGGGGCTGGATGGGCCAGTCTCGGCGATGCTTGCGATCGATGCGTCGCCACAGGAATCGCTGGTCGTAAGCGGATCGTTTTCGACAGCCGGAGGCGTTCATGCGACCGGAATCGCCTCGTGGAACGACACCAATTGGAGCGCGTTCGGCGCAAATCTAGACAGGGCTCCGCTTGCGCTGACTCTCTTTGACGATGGTTCCGGCCCCTCACTGATCGCCGGCGGCGCATTCACGTCGTCGGGAGGAACTCCGTTGAGCGGAATCACGAAATGGACCGGCTCCGCATGGGCACCTCTCGGGTCCGGAGTGAAGAATGGCGGCGGACTGCCCGGCGCCGACGTTCAAGCACTCGCGACTTTCGATGATGGCGCTGGGCCTAAATTGTATGCGAGTGGGAACTTTGCGATCGCCGGTGGAAGTCGCGCGAATCACATCGCGCGCTGGGACGGCATGAACTGGAGCCCCGTCGGGTCTGGTCTCAATCAGGCCGCCAGATCACTATGCGTCTACGATGACGGCGGAGGGCCAAGGGTTTACGCGGGAGGTGAATTCACTATCGCCGGTGGACACGCGGCACACTTCATTGCTCAATGGGACGGGAACGCATGGACGCCGGTCGGCTCTGGAATGGATGGAGTCGTGAATTGCCTGACAGTGTATGACGATGGGACGGGCGAAGCACTCATTGCGGGCGGCGAGTTCTTCTCAGCCGGCGGAACACCCGCGAACCATATTGCCAAATGGGACGGTGCGTCGTGGAAGCCGCTCGGTGCCGGTTTCAACGATTTCGTGAACGCAATTGCCGTCTTCGATGATGGATCCGGACCCGCATTGTATTCCGGCGGATGGTTCGACAAGTCAGGAACCACTTCGATCAGTCGGCTTGCGCGATGGGACGGACAAGCTTGGAGTGACGTGGCTTTGGGTGTCGATGGAACGGTCACTGCGCTGACGCCGTTCGTGTCTGGAGCTTCCCGCGCGCTCTACGTAGGCGGCACATTCATGACCGCCGGAGGGACTGACTCGTCGAGAATTGCGGCGTGGCGTGGATGCGAACCTACGATCGCGCCATATGGCTCTGGATGCACTGGCACCGGGGGACGTACACCCTCGCTCGGGGTCGCAGGGAGTCCGAAGCCGACGCGAAGCCTGCATCTCACGGTTCGCGACGGCTTCAGCGGGTCCACGGCGCTCCTGTTTCTCGGGTTGAGTGAGGTCTCGATATCGATCGGGGATACGTGCAGCCTGCTGGTCGGGGCGCTGTCGCCGCTTGTGCTGCCGATCCCACTCAACAGTGACGGCAAAGGCGGATTCGTAACGCCGCTCCCTGCGAACGTCCCCGTGATCTCGATTTACCTGCAGGCATTCGTCATCGACCCCGCGCGCGCCATTGGCGCGGCGGCCTCGAACGGTATCCGAATCAACCTCGGCTGATGTCTCGAGCAGGAGCCATCACACGACTCCCGGTTCGAAGTGCTCGCGGCGCGGCGCACGCCGCGCGAGCTCGGCGAGCAGCGCACGCGGATCGGTCTCGACAGCGAGCATCTCGCACGGCCGCGAATAGAGGAAACCTTCGCGCTCGAAGCGCTCGAGCGTCGCGACCAGCGGCGTGAAGTAGCCGGCGACGTCGAGCAGCCCGCTCGGCTTGTTGTGGTAGCCGAGCTCGTTCCAGGTGATCGCCTCGAACAGCTCGTCGAGCGTGCCGATGCCGCCGGGCAACGCGAGGATCGCGTCGGCGTGTCTCGTGAGCATCGCCTTGCGCTCGTGCATCGTCTCGACGACGTGGATCTCGGTGAGTCCGGCATGCGCCTGCTCGCGGTCGACGAGCCGCCGCGGGATGACGCCGGTGACGCGCGCGCCGGTCGCGAGCGCGGCGTCCGCGAGAGCGCCCATCATGCCGGTGTTGCCGCCGCCGTAGACGAGCGACATCCCGCTCGCGCCGATCAGCGCGCCGAGGTCGCGCGCCGCGGCGACGTACTCGGGCCGCGCGCCGGGCTTCGATCCGCAGTAGACGCACACGCTGGCGAGCGGCGCGAACGGGTTCGCGCTCACGCGATGCCTTTGCCGCCGTCGACGCGCAGGATCGCGCCGGTCACGTAGTCACCTTCCTCGACGAGGAACCGCGCGGCGCGCGCGACGTCCTCGGGCGCGCCTTCGCGGCCGAGCGGGATCGAGCGGCGCAACCGCTCGCGCTTCTCCTCCGGGTAATCGTCGGGGAAGAGCACCGTGCCGGGCGCGACGCCGAACACGCGCACCGCGGGCGCGAGCTCGCGCGCGAGGCCCTTCGTCATCATCTCGAGGCCGGCCTTCGCGACGCAGTAGACCAGGTGGCCGCGCAGGTACTTCTCCGCGTAGACGTCGACCAGGTTCACGATCGCGCCTCGTCCGCGGTTCGTCATCGTCGGCGCGATGCGGCGCGCGAGCAGGAACGGTGCGCGCAGGTTGACGTCGATCAGCTCCGCGAACTCGGCGTCGGACGTCGACGCGAGCGGCGTCTCGAAGAACGTCGACGCGTTGTTCACGAGCACGTCGACGTAGCCGACGCGCACCTCGATGTCGCGCACCATGAGCTGGATCTCGCGCGAGTCGCGCAGGTCGGCCTGCGCGAGCTCGGCGCGGCCGCCGGACTTCGCGACGTCGGCGGCGAGCGCGCGCGCTTCGGCTTCCGAGCGATGGTGATGGATCACGACGCGCGCACCGCGCGACGCGAACTCCCGAACGATCGCGGCACCGACGCGACGCGCGCCGCCCGTCACGAGCACGACCTGATCCTTGAGCGCGGTCACGGCGACGGTTTCTCCGACTTCTCCACCAACTCCACGAGCACGCCGAGCGCGCCCTTCGGATGGATGAACGCGACCTGCGTCCCGTGCGCGCCCTTGCGCGGGACATCGTCGAGGAGCATCACACCGGCGGCCTTCAGCTTCGGCAGGAGCAGGGCAAGCCCTTTCACTTCCACCGCGACGTGATGGAGGCCGGGGCCCTTCTTCTCGAGGAACTTCGCGATCGGGCTGTCCTGCGTCGTGGGCTCGAGCAGCTCGACGTGCGCGTCGCCCGCGATCAACCCGACGACGCGCACGCGCTCGCTCGGAACCTCTTCCTCGAAGTCGACCGCGAACCCGAGGAGGTCCCGATACAGTTTCAGGCCGGCTTCGAGCGACGGCACCGCCACGCCGAGGTGTGCGAGCTTCGGGGACCGCGTGTTCATGGGGCGACGAGCATAGACCCGGATTCGACGAACCGGTCCGCGTTCACGCGCGAGGAAGCGCGGCGCGTCGATGCGCTCGCGCAGTCGCGCCTCGGGTTGCCGGGCGATCTCTTGATGGAGAACGCCGGCGCGGAGGTCGCTCGCACGGCGCTGCGACTGGCTCGAACGCGGCGGCGGCGGCGGGTCGTCGTGCTGTGCGGCGGCGGCAACAACGGCGGGGACGGACTGGTCGCCGCGCGCCATCTGCTCGGGTCGATCGACGTGCGAGTGCTCTTGATCGGCGCGGCGGCGAAGCTGCGCGGCGACGCCAAGCAGAACCTCGACCGCCTCGTCGCGCTCGGGACGTCCGTGGAGGAGCCGCCGGACGCGGCGGCCGTCGCGCGCGCGCTGCGCTCGCGGCCGGCTCCGGTCGTGATCGACGCCCTGTTCGGGATCGGCCTCTCGCGACCCGTCGAAGGCGCGGCGCGCGGAGCGATCGACGCCGTGAACGCCGCGCGCTGCCCGGTCGTCGCCGTCGACGTCCCGTCCGGCCTCGACTGCGACACCGGCGACGTGCTGGGCGCCGCGATCCGCGCGACGATCACCGTCACGTTCGTGCGGTCGAAGGTGGGCTTCGCGCGCGGCGCCGGGCCCGAGCACTGCGGGTCGATCGAGGTCGCGTCGATCGGCTTCCCGCCCGGCGCGCTCTCGTCGTAACCGACGTGCGAGCGCCCCACCTGCGGCCCGCCGCCCCATTTGAGGCAGATTCGCGGCCTCGCATCACGCCCTCGAACCGCGTAAACCGTCGCCGATCGGCGATCGCGCGCGGACCGTCGCCCCGACGCGCGGGGCACGTGAAGTGCGAACGCGCGCCGCGCCGTTCGCGAACGCCACAGAACATCGAAGCTCGAAGGAGTCCTCCCGCATGAACTCCGCCCGCGCAGTCCTCGTCCTATTCGTCCTCGCCGCGGTCGCGGCCGGCGCCTGGTTCCTGAAGTCGGGCGGCGACGACGCGCAAGAAGGCGTGAACGTCGCGTCGGGCGCCTCGGCGAACGATGCCGCCCGGTCGCAGCCGGAATCGCCGAAGAGCCTGGACGGCGCGGCGTCGGGCCTGACCGACACGAACCGCGCCGAGGTGAAGACCGAACCGGTCGCGAGCGTGGCCGGCACTCCCGCCGCCGCGGCCGACGCGGGCAAGGAGGTCCACGCGAAAGTCGTCGGGCGCGTGGTCGACGAAGGCCGCCGCCCCGTGCCGGGCGCGACGGTGCGGATCCAGTTCGACTGGTTCCCCGAGGACATGTCGCAGCACCGGATCAACCAGCCGGGCGCGGAATCGGTGAAGACCGGCGCCGACGGCCGCTTCTCGCTCGCGGTCAGCCGCGCGGGCAGCTCCAACTCGCTCGTCGTCGAACCGGTGAACCACGCGACCGCGCGGATGGTGCTCCCGGCGCTGACGGACGGCGAGCAGGACGTCGGCGACATCGTCACGCCGCTCGGCGGCAGCATCGCGGGCCGCATCGTCGACGACGCGGGCAACGCGATCCCCGGCGCCGCGGTGTCGGCGTGGTCGCGCGGCAAGACGAGCGGCGGCGGCGGACTGATCGTGTTCGGCGCGGCGCGCGAGAACGAGCGCAGGACGACGACCGACGCGCGCGGCTCGTTCCGCCTCGACGGCCTGACGCCGGGCGAGGTGTTCGTGCTCGCTTCGAAGGAGGCGTTCACGACCGAGTCGAAGAAGGACGTGAAGGTCGAAGCGGCCGGCGTCACGAACGACGTTTCGCTCACGCTCGGCAAGGGCTCCGAGATCCGCGGCATCGTGGTCGACACGTCGGGCAAGGGCGTCGCCGACGCGGCCGTGACCGTGATGGACACGGTGATCGACATGTCCGAGGGCGGCATGGGCGCCACGTTCGAGGCGGACCGCGGCACGCGCACCGACGCGAGCGGATCGTTCATCCTCGGGGGGTTGAAAAAGGGCAGCTACAACGTCACGTCGCGCAAGGAAGGCTTCGTCACGGAGACGTCGAGGAGCGTCGCCGCCGACACGCGCGACCTGCGCGTCACGCTCACGCCGGGCGGCTCGCTGTGGGGCATCGTCTCGGACGACTCGACCGGCAAGCCGGTGAACGCGTTCAAGATGAACCTCGATCTCGAGTCGGGCATGGGCTTCACCATGCGCTTCAACGGCGGCTCGCGCGCGAAGCTCCTGACCGGCGCGGAGGCCGCGAAGATCGCGGGCGTCCCGGAGCAGCCGGGCCTCTACGCGTTCGCCACGATCGACGGCCGCGCCGTCAACCTCGAGGCCGAGGCCGAGGGGTACACGACGACGAAGGTCGGGCCGATCGAGCTCACGCCCGGCGGGCTCGCGCGGCACGATCTCGCGCTCGTC
>CAZBOK010000237.1:0-7390 GCA_964493525.1 uncultured Phycisphaeraceae bacterium
TGGGTGAACGTCCCGCCGCAGATGAAGAGGATGTTCGTGGTGTCGACCTGGATGTAGCTCTGCTCGGGATGCTTGCGTCCGCCCTGCGGCGGGACGTTCGCGAGCGTCCCTTCGAGCAGCTTGAGGAGCGCCTGCTGGACGCCTTCGCCCGACACGTCGCGCGTGATCGACACGTTGTTCGTCGTGCGCGCGATCTTGTCGATCTCGTCGACGAACACGATGCCCTGCTGCGCGAGCGCGACGTCGTAGTTCGCCGCCTGCACCAGCTTCAGGATGATGTTCTCGACGTCCTCGCCGACGTAGCCGGCCTCGGTGAGCGTGGTGGCGTCGGCGATCGCGAACGGGACCTTCAGGATGCGGGCGAGCGTGCGCGCGAGGAGCGTCTTGCCGGAGCCGGTCGGGCCGACCAGCAGGATGTTGCTCTTCTCGAGCTCGACCTCGTCACGGCCGTGGTGGACCTTCGCCGCGGCGGCCGCTGCTGGTGTCGCGGGCGTCGTCGCCCCCGGAGCCGCGGCGCGCGGCGCACGCAGGCGCTTGTAGTGGTTGTACACCGCGACGGAGAGGACCTTCTTCGCGTGGTTCTGCCCGACCACGTACTCGTCGAGGAGCGTCTTGATCTCGGTCGGCGTCGGCAGCTTGCCGGTGAACGCTGCGGTCGGCTCGTGCGGCCGCGCCGTCATCGGGCCCGAGCGGCGCCCCGTGTCCTCGAAGAGGATCGTGTTGCACAGCTCGACGCACTCGTTGCAGATGTAGACGCCGGGCGGCCCGGCGATGAGGCTCGCGACCTGCCGCTTCGGCTTGTCGCAGAACGTGCAGCGCTCGGAATCGCGCGGAGTGCGGGTCGCCATGGTCCTCTCGGGGCGTTCGCCCCCGGTCAGGCCTTCGCGGAGCGAAGCGGCTCCACGACTTCATCCACCAAACCGTACTCCTTCGCCTCGCCGGCCGACATGTAGAAGTCGCGGTCCGAGTCCTTCTCGATCTGCTTCAGCGGCTGGCCGGTGTGGAACGCGAGCAGCTTGGAGAGCTGCGCCTTCATCTTGATGATCTCGTTCGCCTGGATCTCGATGTCGGCGGCCGTGCCCGACGCGCCGCCCCAGGGCTGGTGGATCATGATGCGGGCGTTCGGCAGCGCGTGGCGCTTGCCCTTGGTGCCGCCCGCGAGCAGGAGCGCCGCCATCGACGCGTTCATCCCGATGCAGTAGGTCGCGACGTCGCACTGGACGAACTGCATCGTGTCGTAGATCGCGAGGCCCGCCGACACGCTGCCGCCCGGCGAGTTGATGTAGATGTTGATGTCCTGGTTCTTGTTGTCCTTCTGCAGGAACAACAACTGCGCGATCACCGCGTTCGCGACCCCGTCGTCGATCGGCGTCCCGATGAAGATGATGCGGTCCTCGAGGAGACGCGAGTAGATGTCGTAGGCGCGCTCGCCCCGACCGGTCTTCTCGATGACGTACGGGATCGGGTAGAAGCCCAGGATCGAGTTCTTCTCGCTCATCGGTTCGCGCCTCACGACTTGCCGGGTTCTGGTCTAGCGTCCGCGACTTTCGCGGCATCTCTCAGCAGTTTTCGGACTTTCGACTCCAGGATCTGAGCCCTGAGCCCACTGAGGCGGCCGCTTTCGTACAGCTCGTCGAACACTTCTTGTAGCGGTCGATTGTGAACGGCCGCCAACATCCTCACGCCGGACTCCAACTCTTCTTCGGTGACGGTCACCTTCTCGGTCTCCGCGACGCGATCGAGGAGGAACGACGCGCGCAGTTGCCGCGTGCGCTCCTGGCGGACGTTTTCGGTCTCCGTCGCCGCCTGCGCGCGCGCCTCCGCCTCGCTCTTGCCGCGCTCCACGAGCATGTGCTCGATGCGATGGATCTGCTCCTTCACGGCGTCTTCGACGAGGTCGGTCGGCAGCTCGAACGAGGTGCGGCGGATGAGGTCGTCGATCACGCGCTCCTCGATGTAGCGGCCGCGCTGGTCCTCCTTGGCGCGCTCGACCTCGGAGCGCACCTTCGAGCGCAGATCGTCGACGTTCTCGGCGCCGACCTTCTTCGCGAACTCCTCGTCGAGCGTGGGGAGCTTGACGCGGCGGATCTCCTTCACGGTGCACTTCAGGTTCGCCTTGGCGCCGGCGAAGCCCTTCGGCTCGAAGTCCTTCGGCAGGGTCAGCGACACCGACACCGACGCCCCGACCGTCTTGCCGACGAAGAGCATCGCGCCGCCCTGCGCGTCGAGGCCGTCGATCACGTCGCCGTTCAGGTCGACCGTCGCGTCGTCGTGGTGCATCACGGTCGCGCCGTCGACCTGGTAGTCGACGTCGATCTTCAGGAAGTCGCCCTTCGCGGCGACCGCGTTGTCCGCGGGCTCGACCTGCGCGAACCGCGTGCGGAGGCGTTCGAGCTCGTTGTCGACCTCGAGGTCCGAGACCGTGGCCGGCGGCGCGGCGACGTCGATGCCCTTGTAGGACGGCAGCTCGAACTCGGGCCGGACGTCGACGGTGACCTCGAACTCGACCGGCTGGTCGCGCTCGATCTTGATCGTGTCGGTATCGACCGACGGATTGCGCAGGATGCGCAGCTTGTGCTCGACGATCGCGGAGCGGAACTGCGTGTTGATCAGGTTCTGCTTCACGTCGTCGAGGATCTGCGAGCCGAATTTCTTCTCGAGCACCGCGCGCGGCACCTTCCCGGGCCGGAACCCCTTCAACTGGACGTTCTGCTGCGCGGACCGCCAGGTCCGGGCGAACGCCTCGTTCACTTCTTCCTTGGGGATTTTGAAGCGGATGCTCCGCTTGCAGGGACCGACGTTCGAGACCTCGAAGGACATGGGGGTTCCGCAGACGGGGGACGGGGGTCTTCGCCATCCCGCTTCGACCGCGGGACCGAACGGAACACTCTAAGCGGGCCCGCCGGACCGCTCAACTCTTCAAGCGATGGATCACCGCGAGGCCGACGCTCGTGACCCACCACGCGCCGACCCCGCCGAAGATCACCAGCGTCCAGCGTCCGCCGAGCAGGAAGATGTTGTGGATCGGGAACGGGAACTTCACGGGGCCGCGCTCGGGCGGCAGCGCTTCGACGAACCGGTAGCCGAGCGCGATGGTGAGCGTCGTCGCGCCGATCATCCCGCGGAAGATCCAGTTGTCGACCGCCGCGAAGCGATCGATCGCGCCGGCGTTCCGCAGCGTCTCCATCACCAGGAAGAACAGGAGCGGCGCGAGGATCGCGAACCGCAGCGGGATCAGCGCCTGGTGAGCGAGCGTGAAGAACCGCGCTGCGCGCTCGCGCTCCGCGTCGTTCGCGAACCGCAGCGGCCACTCGCGGCCCGACGCGATCACGCGATACGTCGACCCCGAATCGGGCGGGATCTCCGCTCCGGTCCACGCGGAGCGCCGCAGGACGTTCTCCTCGAGGAACGGGCGAGCGACGAACCGGTGCCCGAGCATGATCAGGACGCCCGCGCCGAGCGCGAGGAGCGGATGCCACGGCTGCGCGAGGAACAGCCACAGGACGAGCGGGATGCACAGGAACAGCAGGATGCCGTGGAGTCGGAGGCCCATCGCGGGCGGGAGTGTACGCCTCGCCGCCGCGATCTCTAAGCTGTCCCGCTTCGCGCGCGAAGGCGAAAGCGCGTGCGAGGCCCAAGCATGCCCGAACCGATCCCCGACGAACGACTCACCAAGCTCGCGCGCTTCCGCGCCGCGGGCGGCGATCCGTACCCGAAGCGCTTTCCCGCGCGCGGCGCCCCCGAGCGGTCGATGATCGATGCCGCCCGCGCGGCGTTCGTCGAGGGCGCGGAGCTGCCGGTCACCATCGCCGGCCGCGTCGTCGCGTTCCGCGACCACGGCAAGTCGTTCTTCCTCGACCTGAAGGACGAGACCGGCCGCCTGCAGACCTACGTCCAGCAGGAGAAGGTCGGCGTCGAGCGCTTCGACCTCCTCAAGAACTCGCTCGACCTGAACGACTGGGTCGGCGCGTCGGGCGCGCTCGGCAAGACGCGCCGCGGCGAGCTGTCGGTGTTCGCGACGCACGTCGATCTGTTGTCGAAGTCGCTGCGTCCGCCGCCCGCGAAGTGGGAGGGGCTGACCGACGTCGACATCCGCTACCGGCATCGCCACATCGACCTCACGGTCAACGACGACGTCGCCGCGACGTTCCGCATGCGCTCGCGCGTCGTCTCCGAGATCCGGCGGTTCCTCGACGCGAAGCGGTTCCTCGAAGTCGAGACGCCGGTCCTGCACCACCTCGCCGGCGGCGCCGCCGCGCGCCCGTTCCTCACGCATCACAACGCACTCGACCTCGACCTCTCGCTGCGGATCGCGCTCGAGCTGCACCTGAAGCGCGTGATGTGCGGCGGCTTCGAGCGCGTGTTCGAGATCGGCCGCGTCTTCCGCAACGAAGGCATCGACACCCGCCACAATCCCGAGTTCACGATGCTCGAGCTGTACTGGGCGTTCGCGGACTACGAGGACATGATGGCGCTCTGGGAGGAGCTGCTCGCGCACCTCGCCACGAGCGTGCGCGGGTCGACGAAGATCACCTGGAGCGGCGCCGAGCTCGACTTCTCGCCCCCGTTCCGCCGCGTGCGGTACGAAGACCTCCTGAAGGAGCACGCCGGCGTGTCGCTCGACGACGAGGCCGCGATCCGCAAGCGTTGCGCGGAGTCGGGGATCGACTCGAAGGGCAAGACGCACCACAAGGCCGCGAACGACCTGTTCGAGATGTACTGCGAGAAGCACCTGATCCAGCCGACGTTCATCACGCGCTACCCGCGCGGCATCACGCCGCTCGCGAAGTGGTGCGAGTGGGGCGGCGATCGCGCGGAGCGCTTCGAGCTGTTCGTGAACGGCGTCGAGCTCGCGAACGCGTTCTCCGAGATGAACGACCCGATCGAGCAGCGGAAGATTCTCGAAGCGCAGGTGCTCGAGAAGGATCCGGAGAACCCGGCCGCCGTCGACGAGGAGTTCCTCGCCGCGCTCGAGTACGGCATGCCGCCCGCCGCCGGCATCGGCATGGGCATCGATCGCCTGATCATGATCCTCGCCGACCGCGCTTCGATCCGCGACGTCGTGCTGTTCCCGACGCTGCGCCCGCTCCGCGACGGCGACGACACCGCGTCGACCGACTCCGACGCGCCGGACGGCGCCGCCGGCACCGCGGGCTGATCGATGTACCGGCTCTTCCTCGCGACGCGCTACCTCTGGTCGCGGCCCATCTCGTGGGTCTCGATGGTGGGGATCTGGCTGTCGGTGATGGCGCTCGTCACGACCATCTCGATCATGTCGGGCTTCCTGCGCGAGACGCGCACCGCGATCCGCGGGACGATGGCCGACATCATGGTCACGGTGCTCGCGGACGAGTACACGGGCGAGGTCCTGCAGCCGCCGCCGAGCTTCGCGCAGGTGAACGACGCGCTCGCCGGCTTGCCGGGCATCCAGTCGATCGCGCCGCACCTCGTGCGCTTCGCGCTGATCCGCGCCGAGAAGCGCCCGGTGTACCTCGCGGGCAGCAGCCGGTTCCGCGAGCGCAGCTTCACCCAGGTCATCGGAGTGAACCCGCAGCTCGAGAGCAAGGCGACCGACTTCGCGCTGCACATCCGCCGTCCGTCGAAGGACAAGGGCATCCCGCTCGACGATCCGGAGCGCCCGTTCTGGATCGAGCACGTCCCGGCGCGGTTGCGGAACCAGGAGCTGCCGATCGTCCTGGTCGGCGAATCGCTCGCGTCGTTCTTCGGCCTGCAGAAGGGCGAGGTCATCACGCTCGCCACGATGCCCGAGGAGCTGAAGGGCGACGAAGTGAAGGCGCTCACGCAGCGGTTCATCGTGGGCGGCACGGTTCTCTCGGGCAACTACCAAACCGACAGCCAGACCGTCTGGATCGACATCGCTGCCGCGCAGCGCTTCGCGGAGTCGAAGGGCGACAGCTCGGAGATCTGCGTGCAGGCGACGCCGTCTACCGACCTCGACGAGCTGCGCGCGGCGATCATCGCGCGCCTCGAGCACGCGAAGCTGCGCGCGACCGTCGACACCTGGAAGTACCTGAATCGGACGATGCTCTCGGCCGTCGAGAACGAGCGGAGCATCCTCGGCTTCATCCTCGCGTTCTTCGTGCTGATCACGTGCTGCAACGTGTTCGCGACGATCACGATCATGGTGACCGACAAGACGCGCGACATCGGCGTGCTCGCGGCGATGGGCGCGACCGGCAAGGGGATCCTGCAGCTCTTCGTCGGCTCCGGCCTCGTGATGACGTTGGTCGGCGCGACGGTCGGCGTCGTCACCGGCGTCGTGCTCGCCGCGAACATCAACCTGTTGAACGACGGGATCGAGGACATCTTCGGCGTGCGGATCTTCCGCGCCGACGTGTACCTGTTCGACAAGATCCCGGTGCAGATCGAGCCGCTGTTCGTCGCCGCGGTGTTCGTCGCGACGATCCTTTTCGCGGGTCTGTGCGCGCTGATCCCGGCCGCGCGCGCGGCGCGGATGGACCCGGTGCGGGCGCTGCGCCATGACTGACGAACTGGTGCTGGAGGTCCGCGCGCTCACCAAGCGCTTCGTCACCGGCGGGCAGACGCTCGACGTCCTGTCCGGCGTCGACCTCGCGATCACCAAGGGCGAGACCGTCGCGATCGTCGGCGCGTCCGGCGCGGGGAAGTCGACGTTGCTGCACCTGCTCGGTCTGCTCGACCGGCCGTCATCCGGCGAAGTGCTCTTCCACGGCGGGAGCGTCGGGAACGCGCGGGCCGCGGAGCGCGCGCGCATTCGCCGGCTCCAGCTCGGCTTCGTGTTCCAGTTCTATCACCTGATCCCGGAGCTCACGGCGCTCGAGAACGTGCTGCTGACTTCGATGATGGATCGCGGCGTCGGCGAATGGCTCGGCGGGCGCGCGCAGCACAAACGGCGCGCGACGGAGCTGCTCGAGAGTTTGGGGCTCGGGCAGCGGCTGCACCACCGGCCGTCGCTGCTCTCGGGCGGCGAGCGCCAGCGCGTCGCGATCGCGCGCGCCCTCGCGCACGACCCCGAAATCGTGCTGTGCGACGAACCGACCGGCAACCTCGACGAGAAGACCGCGGCGGAGATCGTCGACCTCTTGTTCGATCTGTCGGTGCGCACGCAGAAGACGTTCGTGTTCGTCACGCACGACGCCGACCTCGCGCGCCGCGCGCAACGCGCACTCGTCTTGCATCTCGGGAAGCTCGAGCCGCTCTGATCCGCGGCAGTCCGGGCCGCGCTCTTACTCGAGCGCCTTCGGCGGCCCGAGCACCTCGCGCAGCACGATCGCGCGGCGCCACTCGCGGGCCGACACGCCGCCGAAGCGACCGGAGGGCGCCGCCAGGCGCGCCGAGCCGATCGCACGTGCGGACGGCCGGCGCGCGCCGAGCGCGTTCGCGGAGCTGC
>CAZBOK010000238.1:0-2548 GCA_964493525.1 uncultured Phycisphaeraceae bacterium
CCAGCAGCAGCTCGACGTCTTCGGGGTATCGCACCGCGACGCGCCGCGCGATCGCCGCGGCCTCGGCGTAGCGACCGCCGGACTCGAGCCGCCCGATCATGACCTGCACCTCGGGCGCGGGCAGGAGCCGGGCGAGCGACACGAACCGATCGGCGCACGCGTCGAACTCGAGGCGGCGGCCGGTCATCCCGGTGACGAGGAGCCGGTCGCGGAGCGTGTCCGCCGTCTCGTCCTCGCGAGCGATCGTGGCGAGCGTCGCGAGTGCGACGTTGCCGGCGCCCGCGGCGAGCGCGACGTGACCGAGGAGCGCGGTCTCGCGCAGCGTCCGCTGTGCGGGCGGCCGGGCGAGGACGGGCGCGAGCGTGCGGAGCGCGCGCTCCGCGTCGCCGTTCTCGACGGCGCTGCGCAGGCACTCCTCCATCCCGGCCCCTTCCGGATCGGAGGCGATGCAGCGCGCTCGCACACGGCGCGCGCGCGCGAGGTCGCCGGCGAGGCGCCACGCTTCGAACGCGGCTTCCGCGGCGTCGGAATCGGTCGGGTCGCGCTCGAGGATCACCTCGAAGTCCTCCGCGGCCGACTGGTACAGGCCGAGGTCGAGTCGCAGGAGCGCGAGCCGGTAGGTCAGCTCGAGCACTCCCGGCAGGCCTGCGGACGCCTTGCCGAGGAAGTTCCGCGCTTCCACCGTCATCCCGCGGCGGCCGTACTCCTCCGCCATGAACCACGCGACGACCGGGTCGCCCGCGATCTGCACGGCTTTGTCGCCGAGCCCGGCGAGGGTCCGGGAGATCGCCTCGGTCTTCGGTCGCGCGCCGAGCGGGACGAACGACGACGTCTGCTCGCCGAGCTTGCGGAAGAACTCCTCGCGCGCGTCGATCGCGTCCTTCACGGCGATCCGCGCGCGCTCGCGCGGCGTGCGTCCGGCGTTGTCCTTCAGCTCGGCGACGATGTCGATCCAGCGGCGGAACATCTCCGGGCTGCGCGGCCCGATCTTCAGCGCCTCGAGCAGGTCGTGCGCCGCGGCGCCGTCGCTCGCGCCGGCCGCATAGGACTCGGCGCGCTTGGTGAGCATCTCGAGGTCCTGGGGCGCGAGCTCGATCAGCGCGTTGATCGGCGCCGTCGCGAGCTGCGGCCGGTTCGCCGCGCGCGCCGCGGCCGCGAGTCCGGTCAGGAACGCGCGTGCGCGCGCCGGCTCCGCGATCGAGGGGTCCTTGTCCTTCTGCAGGCGCAGGACGTCGAAGACTTCGCTGAGGAGATCGATCGCGAGGTCGGGCTTGTTCTCGAACTCGAGCGCCGCGAGTCCGCGGTAGCCGAGCGAGCGGACGTCGCGTCCGCGCCAGCGGAGCAGGTGCTGGTCGGCCGCGGCGAGGAACGCGGGACGTTCCGACGGGCGCTCGCGCGCGTCGAAGTACATGGCCTCGATCGAGTCCGCGAGTCGGAACATCGGAGCGACATCCGCCCCGCCGTCGAGATCGATCAACTGGCGCAGCGTCGCGACGCGCGAGACGTTCGCCCCGACGCGGCGGAGAACTTCGGCGAGGAGCTCGAGGGCCTGGCGGCGCGTGGCCCGATCGACCGACGGACCGGCGAGCAGGCTCTGCAAGTCTTCCTTCGCGCGCACCAGTCGGCCGAGCCGGATGTCGATCGCGGCGCGGACCGTGCCCGCCTGCGCGAGCGGAATCCCCGTCACGCGCAGGTCACCGAGCTTCGCGTCCGCGTCGTGCAGTGCTTTCCACGCGCGCACGAGGTCGGTGTCGATCTCGTCGCGCAGGCCGCTGCCCGGCAGCGGATCGACGAGTCGCGCGCGCTCTTCCGATTCGAGGGTCGGCGCGGCGAGCCACGCGTCGATCAGGTCCGGCACCAGGAGCCGATTCGGATGGTTCGGCGAGATTCGCGCGAGCAGCTTGCCGCGCAACTGGTCGACGAGCGTCAAGCGCAGCCGCGCCGCCGTCGCGATCAGCGTGACGTTCTTCGGTGCGCGCTCGAGCGCGCCGTCGACCAGGGCGATCGCTTCGTCGGTGCGATCGCGCGTTGAGAGCAGGAACACCTTGAACAGCAGGAACCGGTCGTTCTTCGGCGACAACTGCAGCGCGAGGTCGACGTCCTCGATCGCGCGGTCGGGCATTCCGAGCTGGGACTCGGCGTCCGCGCGCAGGAACAGGAGGTCGTAGTTCTGCGGATCGCGGTCGATCGCCGCCGTGGCGGCATCGATCGCGCCGTTCAGGTCGCGCTCGTCGAAGCGATCGTGAGCGATCTGCTCCCAGTCCGCCGGTCGGCGTCCGACGCTCAAGAGCCATGCGAGACCGCCGATGCAGGCGACCCCGAACAGGAAGCTCTTGTGCCGGACGAGCAGCGGCCGTCCCTTGCGGGAAGGCAGGTCAGATCTCATGCGATCTCCCCGGCGGTGGCGCAGCCGGAACGCGCGGCGCGGCACCGTAGGTCGGCGCCATTCTGCGGCTCGTGCCCGAGGGGGTCAATCGCTCTTTGCCGCGTTCGCTCGCGACGGGGAGAACGTGTCGCGCGACTTCGCGCGGAACCACGGACTCGACCT
>CAZBOK010000238.1:2648-7268 GCA_964493525.1 uncultured Phycisphaeraceae bacterium
TGTGAACTCGGCGCTTCGCGCCGCCGCGGCCTTCGGCCGCGGGAGTTCGTGCCGATTTGAGGCTCAGCCCCATGCGACCGCTCGCTGCGGCACGAGTGGGAGCCGCCGCATCGATCCGCGAGCACCGGGCGGAGGTGATGGCGTTGCGGGCACTCGGGCGAAGTTCCGCGACTTCGCGCGGAACCACGGACTCGACCTTGTGAACTCGGCGCTTCGCGCCGCCGCGGCCTTCGGCCGCGGGAGTTCGTGCCGACGACAGGATGTGCCCCATGCGACCGCTCGCTGCGGCACGAACTCAGAGCGTGCGGCGGAAGAAGTTCACGAGCCCGTCGTAGCGATCCGGATCGTCCTCGCCGTCGAGGTTGTCGATCTCCGTGCCGCGCGGCGGCAGCGCCTTCGCCACCGCGGCGACGCGGCGACCCTGCGGCGTGCCGGGCGTCCGCAGCAGGTAGACCGGGGCTTTCATCCCGGCGAGCACCGCGTTCGCGTCGAGCTTCTGCGAGTCGACGCCGGACACCATCGAGACACCGAGCGCGGCGACGCGAGCCTGCAAGGTGACGATGAACTGGGGGAGGTTGAACATCCCGGCGAGGTCGTCCTCGATGAAGTCCGCCGCGCGAACTGCGGGGTTCGCCGCCGCGACGGCGTCGATCCGCTCGTCCTGCGCCGCGGCCATCAGGCACGTCGTCCCGCCGTCCGCGATCCCGAACAGGCCGATCCGTTGGGTCCCGGTCCAGTGTTCCCGGAGCACCGCGTCGACGAGGCTCTTCACGTCGGCCGTCTCGCCGCCGAACAGCGGCAGCAGGTCGCCGTCGCTCGAGCCGTGCGCCCGCCGGTCGACGAGCACGACGTCGAGCCCGCCCTTCCACAATTGGTAGGCGGCATCGAGCGCGGCGACGCGCGTCTCGTCCGCTCCGTGGAGCACGATCACCGTCGCCCACGAATTGCCGCCGAACACGCTCGCCGACATGTAGGTGCGATCGCCCAGAGCGACGCGCACTTCGCGCGCGGCGCCGAGGAACGAGAGATCCCACTCGGGACGCATCGCGCCGCGCAGCACCTCGACGTTCACCTTCTGACGGTCAGGGTGCGAGAACGCGATGCCGCCGATGAAGAACGCGGCCGGGAACGAAACGATCCAGAGGATCGCCGCGAGCAGGAAGAGCTTTCTGAGGAGCCCGAGCATCGACCTACCTCGCGTCGGAGGGAGGCGGAGCGCCCCCGCATGTGGATCGACGCGCGGGCGGCGCCGACTTTATGCCGATTCGACGCGCTCCGCTTCGGCGGCGCTCGGTCCGGCGGGCAGCGACATGCGGAAGACGAGACCCTCGGGGGAGGAAGCGACGGTGAATTCGCCGCCGTGGGCGCGAACGATGCCGAATGCGCACGCGAGGCTCCGGCGCGCCTCGGGACCGCCCTTCGTTCCCCACGCCGGGATCAGGAGCCGCTCCGGCCGCGGATCGGACGCGCCGTGCAGCGTGACCGTGAGGACCACGTCGTCGGCGACGCGCGCCAGCGCCGCGGTGATCTGCGCGGGAGCGCCGGGCGGGCCGGGAGCGCCAGGCGCCAGCTTCGGAACCGCGCCGAACAGGTGGCGCAGCGCGAACTGGAGCTGCTCGCGGTCCGCGAGGAGCGTGAGATCTCCCGCGCCGAGCGAGACCGTCACGTGGTTCAGCTCCGCCGACTTCAGCGCTTCGGGAACCAGCTTCGCGAAGTCGATCGGAGTGCGCGCCGGGCGCCGGACGCCGCTGAAGTACTCGAGCTCCTGGATCAGCTCGGCGATGCGGCGCGACTCCGCCTCCATCGTGCGGTAGGCCTCCTGCGTCTCGGCGTCCTTCGGCCCGCGCCCGTTCGCGTGGAGGAGGAGCTGCAGAAAGCCGCGGATCGTCGTGAGCGGGTTGTTCACCTCGTGCGCGAGGCCGCGCACGAAGACCGCGAGCGCGTCGAGATCGGCGACGTCCGCGGAGCGGGCGCCGGAGCGCGAGGCGAATTCGACCGAAGGCGCTCCGCGCGGCGGAGCCGGCTCCGCGAGGAGGCCGAGCACCACGCGACGGAGTTCATCCAGACCGAACGGCTCTTCGAGCAGGGCGTCGCCGCCCGCGCGCAGGAGCTTGCCGGCGAGTGCGCGGCGCGGGTGCTCGTAGATGCTGAGCACGCGGACGCGCGGGTTCTCGATCCGCACGCGGTGCAGCAGGCCGCGCAGGAGATGCAGCGGAGGCGCGCGCCGTGTCTCGGGAAGGTGGTACACGAGCAGGCGGACGTCCCCGGCGACGCTGGAGTCGCTGAACACGCCGTCGGAGAGATCGCGTTCGCTGACCGTCTGCACCGCGTCGCCGGGGCAGAGGGCCCCGATCAACGCCGGAAACAGCGTGTCGCGCTCGGCGACGATCAACACGCGACCCATCGGGCTCCCACCGATCGTTCGTGACACACGATGTTCGTCCGGGTGACGCGACCTGCGGCGGGCCGCGGGTCGGTGCTCTGTTCGTGGCGAGCTTTCAGGTCTCGACCGTCTCGCGTCGGTCGATCCTCCGGTATCTTGACCGCATCGCGTGGGATCGGCAAGGCACCAAGTCGTGCTGCTTCCACGCTCCTCCGTGCTCGCGGGCCGTCCCGAGCGGGGCGACGCTTCGATCGAGTTCTGTCGGTGCTTCAAGTCCGCGGTGGATTCGCGCCGAAGCACCTTCGCTCGAGACCGATTTCGACGACACTGACGAACGACCGGACACGCGTGCAAACTCCCGAAGTCACCATCCTCGTGCCGGTGTTCAACGAGGAGGACAACGTCGTCCCCTTGGTGCGATCGATCCGCGCGGTCGTGTCGCGTGTCGGTCTGCCCTACGAGACGCTGATCGTGGACGACGGCAGCACGGACGCCACGGTCACGCGGCTCGAGGAACTCGAGGCGGAGGAGCCGGCGCTGCGCGTCATCCGATTGCGGCGCAATTTCGGCCAGACGGCGGCGCTCGCGGCCGGTTTCGATCACGCCCGCGGCCGCTACATCGTGACGCTCGACGGCGACCTGCAGAACGACCCCGAGGACATCCCGACGGTGCTCGGCCTGCTCGAAGAGGGGTACGACCTCGTCTCCGGATGGCGCCGCGACCGGAAGGACCGCTTCCTCTCGCGGCGGCTGCCGTCGAAGATCGCGAACGCGCTCCTCTCCGACCTCACCGGCGTGCGCGTGCATGACTTCGGCTGCACCTTGAAGGGCTACCGCGCGTCGCTCGTGAAGTCGTTGCCGGTGTACTCCGAGATGCACCGCTACATGCCCGCGCTCGCGGGCTCGGTCGGCGCGCGCATCACCGAGGTCGTCGTGCGGCACCATCCGCGCCGCGCCGGCAAGTCGAAGTACGGCATCGGCCGCACGCTGCGCGTGCTCTACGACCTCATGGCGCTGCGCGTGCTCACGCGGTTCGCCGCGCGGCCGCTGCACTGGTTCGGCGTCGGCTCGCTCCCGGTGTTCCTGCTCGCGTTCGCGATGCTGCCGCTCACGTTCGTCGACCACCGGACCGGATCGCTCGTCGAGTTCTCGACGCTGATCTTCCCCGCGGTCGTGATCCTCCTGGTCTACCTCGGCGTGCACTTCCTGATGATCGGTCTGCTCGCGGAGCTCGCGGTGCACGTGATGCGCGGCAGTCCGAGCCACGTCGTGCGCCTCGACGACGCGGCGGGAGGGCGACGATGACCGTCGAACCGCTCTCGGCCGCGACCACCGCGCAGGCTCCCGACGTCAGCGTCGTGATGAGCATCGGCGAGCAGGTGCCGGAGTTGAAGGCGACGCTCGAACGCTACCGCGCGGAGTTCGAACGCCGCGGCAAGGCGGTGGAGTTCGTCGTCGTGCTCGACGGCGTCTCCGACCACGTGTTCCAGGACGCCCAGGCGGCGCGCCCCGTGGGCGCGAACGTCCGTCTCGTCCGACTGAACCACCCGTTCGGCGAATCGATCGCCCAGCTCGCCGGCTTCCGCATCGCGCGCGGCCACGTGATCGTGACGATGCCGCCGTACACGCAGATCGAGCCGATGGACGTGCAGCGCGTGCTCGACGCGCTCGACGACGGCCTCGACCTCGTCGCCGGCTATCGGCACCCGCGCACCGACCCGCGCGTGAATCGCATCCAGTCGGCGTTGTTCAACGCGGTGATGCGCTGGTTCACCGGCGTCCCGCTGCACGACATGAACTGCCCGCTGCGCGCGATGAAGCGCAAGGTCGTGGAGGACGTGCACATCCAGGGCGACATGGTGCGCTTCCTGCCGGTGCTCGCGCACCGTCACGGCTTCCGCGTCGGCGAAGTGCAGGTGCGCCACCTGCGCGAGCGCGGTTCGTCCGGCTTCTTCGGGCTCGGCGTCTACGCGCGCCGCTTCCTCGACGTGATCGCGCTGCTGTTCCTCTCGAAGTTCACGCGCGCGCCGCTGCGGTTCTTCGGCATGGCCGGCATCGTTTCGTTCCTGCTCGGCTTCCTCGTCTGCGTCTGGCTGACGATCGACTACCTCTTCATCAGCCACGAGGCGCTGCGCAACAAGGTCTCGCTGCTCCTCGGCGTGATGCTGATGGTGCTCGGCATGCAGGTGTTCTCGATCGGGCTGGTCGGCGAGATCATCATCTTCACGCAGGCGAAG
>CAZBOK010000239.1:0-7212 GCA_964493525.1 uncultured Phycisphaeraceae bacterium
CGGCGTCGTTCGGCAGGAACTCGTGCAGCGGCGGATCGAGGAGGCGGATGGTGACCGGCAGCCCGTCCATCGCGCGGAAGATCCCCACGAAGTCGCCGCGCTGGTGGGGGAGCAGCTTCGCGAGCGCGCGCTGCCGCGCCGCGGTGTCCGACGCGAGGATCATCTCGCGCACCGCGAGAATGCGCTCCTCGTCGAAGAACATGTGCTCGGTGCGGCAGAGGCCGATGCCCTCGGCGCCGAAGCCGCGCGCGACTTCGCAGTCCTTCGGCGTGTCGGCGTTCGTGCGCACGCGCATGCGCCGGCGCGCGTCGGCCCACGTCATCAACGTCGCGAACTCGGCCGACAGCTTCGGGTCGACGGTCGCGAGCTTGCCGACGATGACTTCGCCGGTGGACCCGTTCAGCGAGAGCCAGTCGCCCTCGTTCAGCGTGACGCCGCCGGCCTTCAACGTCTTGCCGTGCTCGTCGATGTGCAGCGATTCGCAGCCCGCGACGCAGCACTTGCCCATGCCGCGCGCGACGACCGCCGCGTGCGACGTCATGCCGCCGCGTGCGGTGAGGATCCCCTTCGACGCGTGCATGCCGCCGATGTCCTCGGGCGACGTCTCGTCGCGCACGAGAATCACGGGCTCGCCCTTGCTCGCGGCCGCCTCCGCTTCGTCGGCGGTGAAGTAGATGCGCCCCGACGCCGCGCCGGGCGACGCGGGCAGCCCGCGTCCGATCACCTTCTTCTCGGCCTTCGGATCGAACTCGGGGTGCAGGAGCTGGTCGAGCGACGACGGCGCGACGCGCAGGATCGCGGTGTCCTGATCGATCAGGCCTTCCTTCACCATCTCGACCGCCGTCCGCACGGCGGCCTGCGCGGTGCGCTTCCCGTTGCGCGTCTGCAGGATGTAGAGCTTGGTCGACTCGACCGTGAATTCGATGTCCTGCATGTCGCGGTAGTGCTTCTCGAGCAGGTCCTTCACCTTCAGGAGCTGCGCGTAGATGCCGGGGATCTCGCGGTCGACGTTCGCGACCGGCTCGGGCGTGCGGATGCCGGCGACGACATCCTCGCCCTGCGCGTTGGCGAGGAACTCGCCGTAGAACTTGTTCTCGCCGGTCGACGGATCGCGCGTGAAGCAGACGCCGGTGCCCGATCCCTTGCCGAGGTTGCCGAACACCATCGCCTGCACGTTCACCGCAGTGCCCTTCAGGCCGCGGATGTCGTTCAGCTTGCGGTAGGTCACCGCGCGATCGTTGTCCCACGACTGGAAGACCGCGTCGATCGAGCGCTTCAACTGATCCCACGGATCGCTCGGGAACGGCTGGCCGGTGTGCTGCTGGAACAACTGGAGGTAGCGGCCCGCGAGATCCTCGAGCGCGGCCGCGTCGAGGTCGGTGTCCTTCGCGGCGTTCTTCTCCTTCTTCACCTGCGCCATCGTCTTCTCGAACGCGTCGTGCGGGACGCCGCACACGACGTCGCCGAACATCTGGATGAACCGGCGGAACGAATCCCACGCGAACCGCGGGTTGCCGGTGCGCGCGGCGAGTCCGGCGACGGCCGCCTTCGACATGCCGAGGTTGAGCACCGTGTCCATCATTCCGGGCATCGACACCGCGGCACCGGAGCGGACCGACACGAGCAGCGGATCCTTCGGATCGCCGAGCTTCTTGCCCATTGCCTTCTCGAGCCGCGCGAGCGCCGCGCGCACCGCGGTCTCGAGTCCGTCGGGCCAGCGGCGGTTCGCGGAGAAGAACGCGCAGCAGTCGGTCGTGATCGTGAAGCCGGGCGGGACCGGGATGCCGAGGTTCGTCATCTCGGCGAGGCCGGCGCCCTTGCCGCCGAGCGTCTCCTTCATCTTCGCGCCGCCTTCGGCCTTGCCCTCGCCGAAGAAGAACACCGGCTGGTTGTCCGATCGATCCGACATCTTCGCCTCCGTCACGGTTGCGGTTCGTGCGCCTTCTTCTGCGCGTCACTCAGTCCGGGGATCCCGTCGATCACCCAGCGCGAGCGGATCTCGCCGCGCTGGATCGGGTTCGGCAGCGGTTTGCCGAGGTCGGCGTCGCGCAGAGTGAAGCGCACGATGTCCTTGCCGTCGCGCACCACGGTCACCGCGTCGGCGTATCCGTTCGTCACCTCGCCGTTCGCGTAATACAGCCAGTACTCCGGCTCGTTCACCAGCTCGACGGTGAACGCCTGGCCGAACGCGTCGCCGGGGAGCGTGTCGAACGTCGCGCGCGCGCGGCTGCCGTCGCCGATGTACTTGATCACCGGCGCCGGACCCTCGGGGCCCCACTTCAAGAGGAAGAGCAGCGGACCGTTCTCCGCCTTGAAGATCGCGCTGCCGATCTCGTAGCCGGCGAGCCCGCCGAACGAGCTCTTCACTCCGTCCGAAAAGCAGCGGTATTCCATCTCTGTCTTGTTGCACTCGAACGCGCCGCGAAACGTCGCGAGCGTGTGCTCCGGCGTGTCGAGCTGAAACTCGGGCGGGCACGAGGAGCAACCGGTCGTCCACACGAGCGCCGCGAGCGTCGCGGCGACGGCGAGCGGTTGCATCGGTGCGTGTCGATTCCACTGCATGGGAATCGCGAGACGTTACCGAGTTCACGGCGCGATCAACACCGCACGTTCGCCATC
Organism: uncultured Phycisphaeraceae bacterium; assembly: GCA_964493525.1. GTDB lineage: Bacteria > Planctomycetota > B15-G4 > B15-G4 > JADJEK01 > CAZBOK01. The sequence goes on from CAZBOK010000239.1 coordinate 2,620, forward strand.
GCGCGCCGATTGCCGCGTCCGGCGCGGAACCGTACAGTCGAGTTACCCGTGCACTCGCACCGGCTAATCGCCTCCGACCCCCGCGGAACCGCGCCCCGCTCATGACCCGCAAGCTTCTCGGTCAGATCCTCGTCGAAATGGGGGCCGTCGACGACGCCGCCGTCAACAAGGCGCTGCAGTACCAGAAGGGGAAGAAGGTCCGCATCGGCGAGGCGCTCGTGCAACTTGGCCTCACCGACGAGGACAAGGTCGCGCGCGCGCTCGCGAGCCAATCGCACCTGCCGTTCGTCGACCTGAAGAAAGGGAAGCTCCCCGAGGAGATCGTGAAGCTCGTCCCGCGCGAGCTGATCGAGCAGCACCGCTTCGTGCCGCTGCTCGAGAAGAACGGCAAGCTCGTCGTGGCGATCGACGACCCGATGCGCGTGTTCGAGCTCGACAACCTCGGCTTCCTGTTGAACCGCGAAGTCGCCGCCGCGCTCGCGTCGCCGGCCGCGCTGCGCGCGAAGATGCGCGAGGCCTACGGCGTCGGTGGCGGTCCGGACCTGGTCGAGAGCCAACTGAAGAGCGGCTCCGCGGAGGACGAGGACGCACCGATCATCCGGCTGGTGCAGAAGATGGTGGAGACTGCACTCGAGGAGCGTGCGTCCGACATCCACGTCGAGCCGTTCGCCGACCGCGTGCGCATTCGCTTCCGCGTCGACGGCGTGCTGGTCGAGCGCGGCAGCCATCCCGCGCACCTACACGCGCCGCTCATCTCGCGCCTGAAGATCATGGCCGCGATGGACATCGCCGAGAAGCGCAAGCCGCAAGACGGTCGCATCGGCATCACCGCGTCGGGCCGTCGCCTCGACATCCGCGCGTCGATCCTGCCGGGCAACCACGGCGAGACGATGGTCATGCGCATCCTCGACCAGGAGCGCGGCCTCGTATCGCTCGAAGACCTCGGCTTCGACCCGAGCGACAACACCCGGTTCAAGCAGATCATCAAGCGGCCGAACGGGATCTTCCTGGTCACCGGGCCGACCGGCTCCGGCAAGACGACCACGCTCTACGCGGCGCTGAAGGAGCTGAACCGTCCCGACGTGAAGATCATCACGGCCGAGGACCCGGTCGAGTACCAACTCGAAGGCGTGAACCAGGTGCAGGTGCGCCACCAGATCGGGCTCGACTTCCAGCGCATCCTGCGCGCGATGCTGCGCCAGGCGCCGAACATCATCCTGGTCGGCGAAATCCGCGACAAGGAAACGGCAGAGATCGCGATCCAGGCGGCGCTGACCGGACACCTCGTGTTCTCGACGCTCCACACCAACGACGCGCCGTCGGCGCTCACGCGCTTGATCGACATGGGCGTGAAGCCGTTCCTCGTCGCGGCGTCGATCCAAGCGGTGCTCGCGCAGCGCTTGATCCGCGTGCTCTGCCCGAAGTGCAAGCGGCCGGCGCAGCCGGAAGAGAGCGAGCTGCGTGCGGTCGGGCTGACGCGCGAGCGGATGTTGGGCAAGACCCCGTTCCAGCCGGAGGGGTGCGAAGCGTGCGATCGCACCGGGTACCGCGGCCGCAAGGGCGTGTACGAACTCCTCGAACTCGACTCCGCGCTGCGCGACCTCATCTTCAAGAACGAACCCGCGACGGTGATCCGCGATCGCGCGCGCGCGGCCGGGCGGATGTCGACGCTGCTCGAGGACGGCGTCCGCAAGGTGTTGAACGGAACGACCACGATCCGCGAGGTCCTGCGGATCGCGCACGCGTTGGAATGACGGAGTGATCCCGTGTCGAACGAAGTGACGCCGAGTGACTCCATGAACAGCGAAGCGACATCATGAAAGTGGAGCTGGAGAAGCTGCTCGGCACCGTCGTCGAGACCAAGGGCTCCGATCTGCATCTCGCGGTCGGTCGCCCGCCGGTGATCCGCATGAACGGCCGGCTGCGCTCGCTGAACCTGCCGGACCTGAAGCCCGACGACACGCTCGAGCTGGTGAAGAGCTTCTCGCCGCAGGAGAACCTCGACGAGCTGGAGCAGTCCGGCACGTCCGACTTCGCGCTCCCGTTCCGCGACACCGCGCGCTTCCGCTGCTCGATCTTCAAGGAGCGCGGTCGCTACGGCGCGGCGCTGCGTCTCATCCCGAACAAGCTGCTCTCGCTCGCGGACATCGGATTGCCGCAGTCGATCACCGAGCTGTTGATCCGCCCCCGCGGGCTCATCCTCGTCACGGGTCCGACCGGCTCGGGCAAGACGACCACGCTCGCGTCGATGATCGACTGGATCAACGAGCACCACGACAAGCACATCATCACGGTCGAAGATCCGATCGAGTATTACCACCCGCACAAGAAGTCCGTGATCATGCAGCGCGAGGTCGGCCACGACGTGCCCGGCTTCGCGGAAGCGCTGCGGCGCGCGCTGCGCCAGGACCCGGACGTGATCCTGCTCGGCGAAATGCGCGACCTCGAGACGATCTCGACCGCGATCACCGCCGCGGAAACCGGGCACCTCGTGTTCGGCACGCTGCACACGACGGGCTCGGCGCGCACCGTCGACCGCATCATCGACTCGTTCCCGCACGAACAGCAGGAGCAGATCCGCGCGCAGCTCTCGGTGTCGCTCATCGCGGTCGTGTCGCAGGTGCTGATGCCGCGCGCCGACGGGAAGGGCCGCGTCGCCGCCTTCGAGATCCTGCTCTCGACCTCGGCCGTCGAGAACCACATCCGCAAGAACGAGACGTTCAAGATCGCGTCGGTGATGCAGACGTCGCGCAAGCTCGGCATGGTGCGCCTCGACGACCACTTGTTCGACCTGCTGCAGCAGGGCGTGATCACCCGCGACGTCGCGGTCGAGTTCTGCCTGAGCCCCGCCGAATTCCTCTCGCGCATCGGCGGCGCGCCGCCCGCGGCGGCGGGCAACTGACATGGCCGCGCGCCGACTCCTCGGTCAGATCCTCAAGGACATGAAGAAGGTCCACGAGGGCCAGGTCCAGGAGGCTCTTGCACAGCAGCGCAAGAGCGGCGGCGCCATCGGCGAGATCCTCGTCCGCATGGGAGCGATCGCGCGCGACGACCTCGCGAAGGCGCTCGGCATCCAGGCCGGGATGGAAGTCGTCGACCTCGACAAGTCGCCGCCCGATCCGGCGGCGATCGCGAAGATCGACGCATCGACCGCGACGCTCTTGCGCGTGGTTCCGGTGAAGCTCGAAGGCAAGAAGCTCACCGTGGCGCTCGCCGATCCGATGAACGCCGGCTCGCTCGAGGAGCTGCGCTTCCTGTCGGGCTGCGAGATCAAGGGCGCGATCGCGGACGCGGCGGCCGTCGAGCGCGCGCTCGCGCGGCACTACGGTGCGGACGCCGCGAAGAGCGTCGGCAACGCGCTCGAGGAGTTGAAGCGCGAGGCCGCGAAGGGCGGGCTCGATCTCGACGACAAGGCGGCGGTCGCGCACGCGGCGCCGGTCGTGAAGCTCCTCAACTACATCCTGTATCAGGCGATCAAGGACCGCGCGTCGGACATCCACCTCGAGCCGTTCGGCACCGAGTTCAAGGTCCGCTACCGCGTCGACGGCGTGCTGTACGAGATGGATCCGCCGCCGATCGCGCTCGCGATCCCGCTGGTCTCGCGCGTGAAGGTGATGGCGAACCTCGACATCGCGGAGACGCGCGTGCCGCAGGACGGGCGCATCGAGCTCGCGATCGGCGGACGGCCGGTCGACCTCCGCGTGTCGACGCTGCCGACCGTGCACGGCGAATCGTGCGTGATGCGCGTGCTCGACCGGACAGTCGTGCAGCTCGACCTCGAGAACGTCGGGTTGCGCGGCCCCGACCTCGTCCTCGTGAAGAAGCTCGCCGACCTGCCGAACGGGATCGTGCTCGTCACCGGTCCGACCGGCTCGGGCAAGACGACGACGCTGTATTCGGTGCTGCAGGAGATCAACGCGCCGGACTTGAAGATCATCACGACCGAGGATCCGGTCGAGTACGACCTCGAAGGCATCGTCCAGATCCCCATCAACGACGAGATCGAGGTCACCTACGCGCGCGTGCTGCGCACGATCCTGCGCCAGGACCCCGACGTCATCCTGGTCGGCGAAATCCGCGACCGCGAGACCGCGCAGATTGCGGTCGAGGCGGCTCTCACCGGCCACCTCGTGTTCTCGACGCTGCACACGAACGACGCGCCTTCGGCGGTGATGCGGCTCATCGACATCGGCGTGGAGCCGTTCCTGATCTCCGCGACTCTGCAGGGGATCGTCGCGCAGCGCCTCGTGCGCCGCATCTGCGCGGAGTGCCGCGAGCGCTACACGCCCGACGCCGAAGTCCTGCGCGAGCTCGAGCTGACGCCGGAGCAGTTGATGGGGCGGCAGTTCGCGCTCGGCAAGGGCTGCGCGAAGTGCAACTATTCGGGCTTCCGCGGCCGCCAGGCGATCTTCGAGATCCTGCAGTTGAGCGAGCGCATGCGCCGCGCGATCCTCGAGCGTGCATCGGGAGGACGGTTACGCGAGCTCGCGATCGAGGAAGGAATGCGGCCCCTGCGTCAGGCGGGGTTGCTCGCGATCTTCGACGGGTTGACCACCGTCGAGGAAGTGCTGCGCGAAACCGTGGTCGAGCGAT
>CAZBOK010000240.1:0-7205 GCA_964493525.1 uncultured Phycisphaeraceae bacterium
GTTTCTCTCGCGTTGGCTCACCGCATCGAGCCGTCTTCGTCGCCGCGCTCGCATCGATCGTCGCGCTCGGCGCGCACGCGAAAGCCGCGGGCGTGAAGCGCGTCTCGATCGACCGGGACGGGCTCGATTCGAGCGCATCGAGCACCGCACCCTCGATATCGGCGACCGGTCGCTTCGTCGCGTTCTCCTCCAGCGCGAGCGACCTGGTCGGCGATGACACGAACGACCTCTCCGACGTCTTCGTGCGCGATCTGAAGAAAGGCGTGACGCGGCGCGTGTCGCTCGATTCGATCGGCATCGAGGGGAACGGACTGTCGACGAACGCCGCGATCAGCGCGAACGGGCGCTTCGTCGCGTTCCAATCCGACGCGTCGAACCTGGTCGCCGGCGATGCGAACCACGCGCGCGACGTGTTCGTCCACGATCGCAAGAAGCGGATCACGACGCGCGTGAGCGTCGACTCGAGCGGACTCGAGGCGAACTCGCACAGCTCGAAGCCGTCGATCTCCGCCGACGGACGCTTCGTCGCGTTCGAATCGGACGCGACGAATCTGGTCGCGAACGACGCGAACGCGAAGACGGACGTGTTCGTGCACGATCGCGTCACCGGCGCCACCATCCGCGTGTCGGTCGACTCGGTCGGTAACGAAGCGGTCGGCGGCGGCTCGCTGTCGCCGGCGATCGCGGCAGGCGGGCGCTTCGTGGCGTTCCAGTCGTTCGCGACCAACCTCGTCGCCGACGACGGCAGCTCGCTCGCCGACGTGTTCGTCCACGATCTCCAGACCCACGAGACCGAGCGCGTTTCGGTGACGTCGGACGGCTCCTCGACCGACGGCAACGCGTCGAGTCCGGCGATCTCCGCGGACGGACGCATCGTGGCGTTCGTCTCCACGGCGCCCGACCTCGTGCCCGCCGACGCCAACGACGAGAGCGACGTGTTCGTCCACGATCGCACGACCGGCGTCACGACGCGCGTCGCGGTGAACTCGGCCGGCATCGAAGAGAACGACAACGCCGGCTTCCCCTCCCTCTCCGCGAACGGCCGCTACGTCGCGTTCGAGTCGCGCGCGTCCAACCTGATCCTCGGCGACACGAACGGGGTCACCGACGTGTTCGTCCACGACCGCAAGAAGCACGCGACGTCGCGCGTCTCGGCCGCATCACGCGGAGCGGACGCGAACCAGCAGTCGCGCCTCCCGCGCCTCGCGAAGAACGGCAAGCTCGTCGTGTGTCAGTCGGACGCGTCGAACCTCGTGACGGGCGACGACAACGGCGAGACCGACGTGTACCTCTTCAAGCGGAAGAACTGAGCGGCGCCGCGGCGCCGTCGGTCGCCCCTGCATCCGCGAGCTCGTCGCCGACGCGCACGATCGCTCCCGCGACGACGCGCCCCCACACTCCCGAGCGCCCGTCCGGCTTCAGCGCGTTCATCATCCCGGGAGCCGCGCGGTCCATCACGGGGCACGGCCGCGTGATCCCCTTCACTTCGATCGTCGCGCCGCCGAGGCGGATCGTGCGACCGACGAACCGCGCGCCGCCCGCGCCGGACACCAGCACGTTCGCGCGGCGGCCGATCGGATCGACGTCGCGTCCGATCGACGTCGCGGCAGCGCGCCAATCGTCCGCGAACACGATCGTGACGTGGCGCATGCGGCCGAATGCGTGGTCGCCGCGGATCCCTTCGCCCGACACGAGGTCGAGATCGGAGCGCGGCTCGAGCGGCGCCCCTTCGCTCGGCCGGATCCAGAGGTTCACGACGCGGTGGGCCTGCGAAATCGTCACGGCAGGAATGTAGCAGCGGCGTTCGCGCCGCGTGTCGCTTACGATCTGCGCCGCACGTTCCGTTCGCTGCGTCTGCCTGTCCCTCGGAAACGACAACTGGAGGTGTCCATGCACATCGTGCGCATCGGACTCTTCGCGATCGCTCTCGCCGTCCCGCCGCCGCTCCTCGCGCAAGAAGCACAAAGCGCGAAGTCGACGACGGACGCGGCGAAGCCCGACTTCGCGAAGGAGTTCCAGGCGCTGGTCGAGAAGTTCGAAGCCGATTCCGCCCTCTTCATGAAACCGGTCTCCGACGCGAAGACCGACGAGGACCGGAACAAGGCCTACGAAGCGCTCGACCAGACCAAGAACCCCGCGATCGCCTACCGCGAGCGGTTCAACGATCTCGCGGATCGCGCGGAGGGCACCGAGACCGGCGCCCGCGCTCTGCTCTACGTCATCACGAACCTCGGCCCCACTGCGGACGGCGCGCGCCGCAACCTCAACATCCTCCTCGACGACTACATGTCGTCGCGGGTGATGATCGAGGTCGCGCAAGTGATCGGAGGCGGGCTCGGCACACCGCAGCAGACCGAGGGGATGCTGAACCGCATCCTCGAGGAATGCCCGGTGAAGGACGCGAAGGCGAACGCTCTGGCGGCGCTCGCGAACCACAAGTACGCGGCCGGCGCGAACGACGAGGCGAAGGAGCTGTTCGCGAAGTTGAAGGCCGACTTCGCCGACACCGAAGCCGCGAAGGGCGCGACGGGCGCGCTGTTCGAGATGGAGCACCTTCAGGTCGGCATGACGGCGCCGGAGATCGAGGCGATCGATCAGGACGGCCACGCGTTCAAGCTGTCGGACTACAAGGGCAAGGTCGTCGTCATCGACTTCTGGGGCTTCTGGTGACCCCCGTGTCGCGCGATGATCCCGGGCGAGAAGAAGCTCGTCGAGGAGTTGAAGGACGAGCCCTTCGCACTGATCGGGATCAACAGCGACCCGGACGGCCGTGATGCCTTCCGAACCAAGCTCGAGAAGAACGGGATGACCTGGAGACACGCGATGGACGGATCGACGTCGGGCCCCATCGCGAAGCAGTGGAACGTGAACGGATGGCCGACGCTCTACGTGCTCGACCAGGACCAGAAGATCCGCGTGCGCGACGCGCACGGCGAGGAGGAGATGGTCAAGGCCGTGCGCGAGTTGCTCGCCGAGATGAAGAAGCAGCCGAAGAAGTAATCGAGTTCACGACGCGGGCCGCACGATCCGATCGCACGAATCGGTGCGAATCGGATGGTGCGGCCCGCTCGCATGATCGAGGCACCACGGACGCGACATGCCGCTCCGCCAGAAGCTCCGCATCACGCTCAAGCACCTGAAGCGCCGGCTCGCGGGAGACGAGCGCGGCAAGGTCGGGTTCTTCTCGCGAAACCGCGGCGTCGACTTCCTGCAGGCGCTGTTCGCGCCGGAAGCCGATCCGATCGCCGTGATCGACGCGGCGACGCGCGACGCGAATCGCGGGGCGTCGCCGGTGCGCGTGCTCGAGATCGGGTTTGGACAGGGACGCGTGCTGCTCGAACTGCAGGCGCGCTTCCCTGACGCCGAGATCCACGGGGTCAATCGCTGGCCGTCGATGCTCGTCACCGGCAGCGAATCGCTACGCAAGGTCGCCGCGCACGCGGGACTGCCGCTCCCGCCGCCCGGCCGGCCGTTCCCCCACCTGCACTTCTTCGACGCCGCGGACATGCGGTTCGAGGACGGCACGTTCGACGCGATCGTGAGCCAGGTCGCGATCCCCTACGTCGACCGCAAGGACGACCTGCTGCGCGAGACGTGGCGCATCCTGCGCAAGGGCGGCGTCGCGCTGCTGAACGTCGACGTGCGCCACGACCCGGTGCCGGACTTCATGCGGATCGAAACGCCGCGCTTCGTGATCTGGCGCGACGGCGCGATCGTCCCGCTCTCCGCGGTGGCCGCCGATCTGACGGCGCGCGGGTTCGACGTGAGCTGCTGGCAGCACGTGACGAAGAGCGCGCACGACGGCCGCGAGAAGCGCTGGACCCACGTCAAGCTCGTGAAGAACCGCGACGAGCCGCTGCCGCTGCCGTTGGCGCACGACCCGCGCTCGTCGTTCAACCTGAAAAAGCTGAAGCGGATCGACAAGCCGTCGCGGATCTGGTGGGGACATCGGAGCGTGTTCCGGTGGGACGCTTGAAACTGAAGAAGCGCGTGAAGCGCCTGGGCAAGACGATCGCGCTGCGGTTCCTGTCACGCGGCGCGCGTGTCGACAACTACCGCGGCCGCGGGATCGAGTCCGCGCGGTTCTTCTTCGCCGGTCCGGTGATCGAGGACGAGATCGCCGCGCGCATGTCGCGCGGGTGCCGCGTCCTCGAGATCGGCTGCGGCCACGGGCGGATGCTGCTCGAGCTTGCCGCGCGGTTCCCGGGCATCGAGCTCGACGGGCTGAACCGCTTCCCGACCGCCGCGGTCACCGGCTCGTCGAGCCTCGCCTACTTCGCGCGTCGCTACGGACTGCCGGCGCCCGGCACGACCGGCCCCGCCCCGCGGGTGCACTTCGGCGACGCGGCCAGGCTCGCGTTCGCGGACGGCACGTTCGACGTCATCGTGAGCCAGGTCACGCTGCAGCACGTCGAGCGGAAGGACCTCGCGATCCAGGAAGCGTGGCGCGTCCTGAAGCCGGGCGGCATCGCGCTGCTGCAGCTCGATGTCGGCGGCGAGACGGCGCCGGACGTCCTGCGCGGCGAGACTCCGCGCTTCGTGGTGTATCGCGAGAGCGCGCCGGACTCGCGCGTCCCGTTCGCGGAGTTCGTCGCGGCGCTCGCGGCGCGCGGCATCGACGCGCAGCGCGTGCATGCGACCGCGGGAAACGAGGGCAAGCGCTTCACGCACGTCGCGCTGCGACTCGACAAGCGCGGCGACGCGCCGCTCGATCTCCAGCTCGAGTTCGATCGCCGCTCGTCGTTCCACCTCGCCGCGTTGAAGCGCGACCCGAAGAAGCGCTCCAACTGGTGGTGGGGCTTCCGCAGCGTGTACCGCTGGCGGGACGACGGCGCGGGTCGCACCGCTCAGCGGTGAGCGGCGAGGTACTGCGCGATCCGCTCCGCCGCGAGTCGATTGCCGGCGACGTTCCAGTGCGTGTCGCGCGGCCGGTAGAGCCGGCCGTTCTTCGCCTGCTCGCGAAACGTTTCCAGCAGATCGAGCGACGCGATCCCGGCTCTCGCGAAGAACGCCGCGAGCTCGCGTTGCGGGAGATCGAGGTCGTAGTCCTCGAGCTTCGTCTTCGCGGCGGCCATCACCTCCGCGCGCACCGCGGGGTCGACCTGGAACTCGTCCGGGATGACGACCACGACGAACCGGCTGCCGTGCGCGCGCACGTCGCGATCGAGGTCGGCGAGGATCGACGTGACGTTCGCGAACGTGCGATCGAAGCCCGCGCGGTTCTGCTTCAGGTACAGCGACATCAGCCAGCCTTCCATCGACGCATACGTCGCGGGCTCGAAGGTCGGCTTCTGGTCGTCGAACATCGGGGGGTAGCTGTCGACCTCGTACCCGCCGCGCGGCCGGCCCGCGTTGTCGGTCGGCGGAGGCGGCGGTGCGAGGTGCTGCTTCTGCTCGCCGGCGCTCTCGAGGTTGCCGTGGCTCAAGAGCCACCAGTTGCGGACCAGGCGGAACGCGAGCGAGTTGCGGAGCCACCACTCGGTCGTCGGGGACTCGCCGCCCTTCGGCTGGATCCCGGCGAGCGTCGAGCCGGCTTCGTCGGTGAAGTCGTTGCCGACGAACAGCCCGAGCATGACGACGTCCGGCGCGAGCCGCCGCCCCTCGAGCTCCCACACGCGCTTCTCGAACCGCGGCCCGACGGCGCACACTCCGAGGTTCACGACCTCGACCTTGCCGCCGATCGCCGTCGAGAGCATCCCCTCGAGCAGCGTGGTCCACTGGCGCTTGAAGTCGATGCCGCCCGCCTTCTGCGTGAACGAGTCGCCGAGCGCGACGACGCGGTAGACGCCGTCCGCCTTTTTCTCCGCGTACTCCGGCGTCACGAAGCCGCGCGAGTTGAGGATGAAGCCCGCGAAGTTCGAGTACGGGCTGAAGCCGATGATCGTGCGGTCGAGCAGCTCTTCGAGGCTCTTCGCCTCCTCGTAGTCGGGGGCGATGCGCGGGATGTACAGGAGTTGACGGACGCCCGCGTTCACGTACCGCACGGCGCGGATGCAGATCTCGAAACCGATCGCGGACGTGATCAGGACGAACGCGACGAACGCGACCGATCGGAGCAGGATGCGCGCGGCTTTCGGCACGGGGCGGGAGTGTAAGGTCGCACGACCCGGCCGCTACACTCCGCGCCGCGTGTCCCTCCGAAAACGACTGCGCCGCATCACCCGCAAGGTGAAGTTCCGTCTCGGCGGCACGGTCGAGTTCCAGAAGCAGTTCCGCGGCCGCGGCCTCGATTCGATCCGCGAGTGCTTCGGCGGTCCGCTGCTCGAGGACGAGCTCGAACGCCGCCGCGGCTCCGCCTGCCGCCTGCTCGAGATCGGCTGCGGCCACGGCATCGTCCTCCTCGAGCTGTCGCAGCGATTCCCCGAGCTTGCGCTCGACGGACTGAACCGCTGGAAGAGCGGCGCGGTGTCGAGCGACAAGAGCCTCGCGTACATCGCGAAGCGCTACGGGCTCGCGGCGCCCGGCGCGCGCGGCAAGGCGCCGCGGCTGCATTTCCACGACGCGAAGAAGCTGCGCTTCGACGACGGCTCGTTCGACGTCGTCGTCAGCCAGGTGTCGCTGCAGCACGTCGAGCGCAAGGACCGCGCGATCGAGGAGACGTGGCGCGTGCTGAAGCCGGGCGGCGTCGCGCTGCTGAACGTCGACTCGACGCGCGCCGACGCGCCCGATCTGCTCGCGGGTGAATCGCCGCGCTTCGTGATCTGGGACGCGGAGCGGCGCGTGAGCCTCGCCGATCTCGCTGCATCGTCGCGCGCGCGTGGGTTCGACGTCACGCACTCGCTCGTGACGTTCGGCAGGCCCGGCAAGGAGTGGACCTACTCGAACCTCGTGCTCCGCAAGAACACGGACGCGCCGCTCCTGCTCCACCTCGCGCTCGACAAGCGCTCGTCGTTCGACCTGAAGCTCTTGAAGCGGAAGTCCGACGAGGTGTCGAAGTTCTTCTGGGGCTACCGCAGCGTGTACGTGCGCGACGACGCGTGACGCGTCCGTGCGGCGTCAGCGCATGTGGCGGACGATCGCTTCGCCGAACTCCGAGCACTTGAGGAGCGTCGCGCCTTCCATCAATCGATGGAAGTCGTAGGTCACGGTCTTCGCGCGGATCGCGCCTTCGATGCCGTGGATGATGAGGTCGGCCGCTTCCTTCCAGCCCATGTAGCGCAGCATCATCTCGCCGGAGAGGATCACCGAGCCGGGGTTCACCTGGT
>CAZBOK010000241.1:0-7202 GCA_964493525.1 uncultured Phycisphaeraceae bacterium
CGACCCCTCGCACCCGCCGGCGCTCGGTGGTCGCCACCCTCCTTTCACTTGAGAGGCGAAAACAAGTGCGGAGGGGGATCGATTCCGCGGCGCTTCGCGGCGCGATCGATCCCCACCTCTTGATCGCGCAGATCGAGCGGTGAACTTCGTCGCGCCCTCGCCGCGGGTTTGGAGCGACTCAGGGAATCTCGGTCAGGTGCACGTCGCTCGGGAGTGCGCCGGGCTGGATCCACGCGGAGAGATGACGGAGTTCGTCGGGACGGAAGCCGCTCGCGCCGCCTTCGATGATCCCGTGGTCGGCGATCGCGCCGTTCAACTGCGGCATCGAGACGACGCGACCGGAGACGACGACCGCGAGTCGGTCGTGGAGGTGCGCGCCGGTGAATTCGCCGAACGCGGTCGCGCGGTCCGCGCGGAGTTCGAACCCGATCCCGGTGTGCCCGGACGCGTCGGGCGTGGCATAGGTCCGTTCGAGATCCGCGGACCCGAACGATCCCGCGGGGTCGTCATCGATCAGCACGAACGGGAACGCACGCGTCGCGTCGTCCCTCCGCAGGCCGGCCGCGAGCGGAACGAATCGGTGCGGCGGAACGGCCAAGTCATCGCTCGTCAGTGAATCGACTTGCGCCCCGGATTCGGCGATGCGCTTCGCGAGGCGCTCCTTCGCGAGCCGATCGCTCGCGGCGTAGCGCTCCTCGGGGATGACGATGCGGAACTGCGCGCCCACGGCGCTCGCGACCCGTTCCCGCACTGCATCGAGGAACTCCGCGTCCGCGCCGGCGCCGGTTGCCGTGACCACGAGGCGATGACCCTCGCGCGTCTCGACCCGCACCGACGCGGTCGTCACGAACCACGACCTGCGCCGCAGCCGCTCGACGCGCTTCGTCACCAGGTCGCGAGCGACTTCGACCGCCCGATCGACGTCGGTCGCCGAGCCGTCGACGTCGACCCGATACACGATCTCGATCGGCGCCTTCGTGGGCGCGCTCGCCGAAGCGCCCTCCGCGAGCCCGATCGCTCCGGCGAGACACGACGCAAGGATCGAGAGCATGCGTTCCTCCCGTGAATTGCGCGCCGAGCGTGTCCGCCGACGAAGATCGGGAGCAAGCGGCGTGGACGGCGATCCCCGAGTCCTCGCCCTGCATTCGGCGAGGCGCGGACTCGGGGGAGATCATGTCAGGGTCGTGACTCGGACGTCGATCGACTCGACGACGCCGATTCAAGGATTCGTCATCCAAGCCACGTGCCCGCCCGATGCACTCCCGCGCCGACGGCCATTCCCATCGGTGGAGCTCCCCCGGAGCGGAACGCTCCGGGAAGAGATCCGTTCCGCATCGACCGCCCCGAAGTCCGTGGGAGGCGTCGCGCTCGGGAGACGGGGACGCGAACGGTCGATCGATCCGACATCCGCAGCGAGGACGCCAGCCGGCGGTTTGCATCGCCAGCGGTCCTCGAAGCTCCGAGTCCATCGCCTCCGGCGCTCGCCCGCAGCGAGGACGCGGAGCGAGCGACCGTTCGCGTCCCCGTCTCCCGTTCCCCCACCCCGCCCAGCGCCGATCGCATCACACGACGAACTCGCTCTTGCCCTTCAACCGTGACCGGATCTCCTTCGCCTTGTCCTCGTACCCCTTCCGCCCCATCAGCGCGAACGCCGCGATCTTCCCCGCCTCGACGCCCGGCTGATCGAACGCGTTGATGTCGTAGAGGTACCCGCGCAGCGCGGTGTCGATCTCCCACAGGTAGAAGAACTGACCGACCGCGTGCGCGCTCATCTCGGGGAACACGAGGCGCATGTTCGGGCGGCCGGCGTCGGTGAGCGCGACGATGGTGCCGAGCTCCTCGGCATCGAGCAGCTTCTTCAGGTTCGACTTCGCGAGGTACTGCGCTTCGTCGACGCCGGGGAACGAGTCGGGGATCGTCGCCTTGTTCTTCACGCTCTCGCACGAGAGGAAGGTGAACACCTTGTCGTGCGGTCCTTCCGCGTAGAGCTGCACCTGGCTGTGCTGATCGGTGACGCCGAGCGCGTCGATCGGAGTGACGCCGGTGTTCACGACGTTGCCGTGCACGTCGACCTTCTTGCCGATGCTCTCGGCGAGGAGCTGGCGGTACCAATCGCACAGGTCCTTCATGCGGCCGCCGTAGCCGATCATCACGTGCATGCGCTTGCCCTTCTTCACGTCGAGCGCGTGGTGCGTCGCGGCGATGACGGCGGCCATGTTCTCGCGCGGCTCGGTCGCGTTCAGCTTCTCGTCCATGCGCGCGGCGCCGGCCAGGAGCTGGCGGATGTCGATGCCGAGCATCGCGGCGGGGAAGAGGCCGACCGGCGACAGCACGGAAAAGCGGCCGCCGACGCCTTCCGGCACGGGCAGCGAGCGGAAGCCCTTCTCGGTGACGATGCGCCGCAGCACGCCGTTCTTCGGGTCGGTCGTGACGACGACGTGCTCCTTCGCGCGATCCGCCACCTTCTTCTCGAGGAGGCGCATGACGATCTGGAACTGCGCCATCGTCTCCGCGGTGCCGCCCGACTTCGAGATCACGTTGAAGAGCGTCTTCTTGGGGTCGGCGACTTCGAAGCACGCGTTCACGGAATCGGGATCGACGTTGTCGAGGACGAACAGGCGCGGCACGCCTTTGCGCTTCGCGCGCGACCGGAGGTTGTGGAACGGATGCGCGAGCGCCGTCTTCAGGGCCGCCATGCCGAGCGCGGAGCCGCCGATGCCGAGCACCACGACGTTCTCGAACCGATCCTTCGACGCCGCCGCGAGCTGCTCGACCTGCGTGATGTCCGCCTCCGCGTACGGGAGGTCGGCCCACGCGAGCTTGCCGGCGCGCCGATCGTTCGCGAGCCGCCCGATGTGCGGACGCACGCGCGCGAACGCTTCGTCGACTTCCGCCCGCGTGAGTCCCTGCGGACCGACCTTGTCGGCGAGGAGGTTGTTGTAGTCGAGGCGGAGATCGGTCATGGATTCACTCGCGGCAATTGGGACTCGGGACCCGCACAGTCCTACGGGGACGGCGGAGTCGGTTCAACCGCGTTCACTCGGAGCACCGCTTCGCTACCGTGCGCGGCCATGCCCTTCACGATCGCCTGGGATGCATCCGCCGCGGCGAAACGCGAGCGCACGGGGGTGGCGCGCGCGGCGATCGCGCTGATCGACGCAATCCTCGCGCTCGATCGCGACGACGAGTTCGTCCTGGGCGTGCGCCTCTCGCGGCTGCGGCGCGGACGCTTCGCGCACCGCCCGGCGGCCTCGAACACGCGCGTGCGCTGGTTCACGGACGCCCTGCTCCCGCTGCTCGGGTCGATCGACCTCTTCCACGGACTCGACGCGCGCGTCCCGCGGCGCGGCACGTTCAAGAAGATCGTGACGCTGCACGACCTCGGTCCGGTCGAGGACGCCGAGATCGCCGCGCCGGGGTTCCGCGAGAAGAAGCGCCGCGCCTACGCCGAGATCGCAGAATGCGCGGACCGCGTCATCTGCGTGTCGTCCGCGACGCGCGACCGCTTCCGCGCCCTCCATCCGCTGCCCGAGGATCGGTTCGCCGTGATCCACCACGGCGTCGACGCGCACTTCACGCCGTGCCTCGCGTCCGACATCGACGCGGCGCGCGCGCGGTTCGCGCTCGGTCCGCGCTACCTCTTGTTCGTCGGGCTGGTCTCCGCGCGCAAGAACGTCGTCACTCTGGTGCGCGCGTTCGATCGACTCGCCGACACGGAGCCGGACCTGGTCCTCGCGCTCGCCGGAGGCGACGCACACGGATCGGAGGAGGTCGATGCCACGATCGCCGCGGCACGGCATCGCGACCGCGTGCGCCGCCTCGGCTTCGTGGCCGACGACGACTTGCCGGCGCTGTACTCGGGCGCGGCGGCGTTCGTCTCGCCGGGGCTCGTCGAAGGGTTCGGCATGCCTTTGCTCGAGGCGATGGCGTGCGGGGCTCCGGTCGTCGCGGCCGATCTGCCGGTGACGCGCGAAGTGGCGGGTGATGCCGCGCTCGCCGTCGACTGCCGCGAGCCGGAGCCGCTCACCGCGGCGCTCGACCGTCTCTTGAACGATCGACCGTTCACCGCCAAGTTGATCGACCGCGGCGCGGCGCATGCCCGCAAGTTCTCGTGGGAAGCGGCCGCGCGCGCGACGTTGGACGTGTATCGCGAGGCGCTCGAGCCGGCGCGCCCGGGACGGGAGAGTTCGAGATGACGGTGAAGTTCACGACGGCAAGCTCCGCGCTCGCCGCGTTCGCGATCGCCGCGGGTCTGGTCGGGTGCGGGAGCACGCCGCCGACGGGCGTCGAGGAGAAGATCAACCTCTGGCCGCTCGTCGTCTACGAGACGCGCACGAACCCCGAAGGACACCAGGTCGACTTCCTGTGGCCGCTGGGCGCGCACTGGCGCGAGGGCGACGTGCACGGCTCGCGCGCGCTCCCGCTGTGGTTCGACGAGACCGACGCGGAGGGCGAGCGCACGACCGACGTCCTCCTCTTCTATTGGCAGCAGCACGCCGCGGACGACTCGTCCGTGTCGCGCGTCCTGTTCCCGTTCTTCTGGTGGAAGCGATCCCCGGACGTCGACCGCACCGCGTTCTGGCCGCTGTTCGGCCGGACGGAGAACAAGCGCGAGCACACGAACTCGGGCTTCGCGCTGTGGCCGCTCTCGACCTGGGAATCGGGCGGCGAGCGCGCGTCGAGCTCGTTCGCTTTCGTGGAGGTCGGGAAACTCCTCTCGCTGTTCGGGCGCTCGCACACGTTCCGCGACGTCGCGAAGCCGGCGAGCGCGCCGGCCGCGAGCGAGCCGACCGCCGAGTCCCACGTCGTCGAGGAGCGCGACACGCACGTCCTTTCGCTCCTCGACCCGAAAGTCGCGCTGTTCTCGCAGCGATCGTCGACCGACTCGGAGACCGGCGCGCGAACCGAGCACACGCACTTCTTCCCGCTGCAGTGGCACACGCGCGACGAAGCCGGCGGGTTCTCGATGCTGCTGCCGTTCTACCTCGGCTGGCAGAACGCCGATTCCTCGACGCGCGAGTTCTGGCTGCCGCCGCTCTTCGGACGCGAGCACGACCCCGCGAAGGACCTCGTGGCGACCGACGTCCTGTGGCCGCTCGTGCGGTCGGAGACGTGGCGCGAGGAGAACGGCGAGGCGTGGCACTTCCGCTTCCTCCCGTTCGCGTGGTTCACCAAGCGTCCGAACTCCGACGTCTCGCTGCTGCTCCCGTTCTGGTACCGCGTGCGCGATCCGGCGAACGAGTACGAGCACATTGTCCCGCTCTGGGGCCACCACCTCGAGGATCACGGTCGCCGCGAGAAGACGTTCATCGTGCCGCCGCTGTTCGTGCGGACCACCGACAAGGACGGGCACCTCGAGCGCAACGAAGTGCTCTGGCCGCTCACCTCGTTCGAGCACGCGGACGACCACGAGCACATTGTCCCGCTCTGGGGCCACCACCTCGAGGATCACGGTCGCCGCGAGAAGACGTTCATCGTGCCGCCGCTGTTCGTGCGGACCACCGACAAGGACGGGCACCTCGAGCGCAACGAAGTGCTCTGGCCGCTCACCTCGTTCGAGCACGCGGACGACCACGAGGCGTCGCGCGTCTTCCCGCTGTGGTGGTGGTCGCGCGCAGCGCACACCGCGCATCTGAACGTGCTCGGCGTGTTCGACCGGCAGGAGAGCGAGATCGCCGCCCGCTGGATGCTGTGGCCGCTCTACTCGTCGGTCGACAAGGAAGGCGTCGGCCGCCGCACCGCGATCCTGCCGGTGTTCGACGTGGTGCGGCACGGCGTCGATCCGAACGCCGACGAGGACTCGACGTCGGTGCTGTGGCCGATCTCGTCGTTCGAGAAGCGCGGCGCCAGCTTCGCGCGCTGGGTGTTCCCGTTCGTGTGGTGGTTCGACGACGGCGTGAACCATTCGCACCGCCACGTCTGGCCGCTGATCGGCTTCGACGAAGAAGGGTCGCTGCACCGGGTCTCGACGTTGTGGCCGTTCTTCTGGAGCGGCAGCTCGAACGACGGCGCGCGCGGCGACTGGCACTTCCTCTGGCCGCTCGGCGGCGGCGCGTGGAACGAGCAGGAGTCGTGCAGCCGCTTCTTCCCGCTGTGGCTCCACGAGAGCTACCCGAACACCGGTCACTCCGACACCTGGTTCCTCTGGCCGCTGGTGAACGTGCGGAAGGATCAGGACGGCGTGGCGGAGTGGAGCTTCCTCTGGCGCGGCCTGCGGTACGAGCGCGCGTCCGGCGTCGAGGACTTCCGCGTGCTGCACGCGCTGTATCACAGCCACGTCGAGGGCGCGCGCTCGTCGTGGAGCGTCCCGCTCCTGATCGGGTACGAGAACGACGGCGGCGCGAAGACTCTCCGCCTCCTCCTGATCCCGATCCACTGGGGCGAGAAATCCTCCGGCTGACGTAAGATCCCGCTTCGCATGGCGGATCTCGACCACGACCACGACGAAGCCGCGGCGCGCGAGCGCCACCCGTTCTTCGCGGGCCTCCTCAAGCGGCCGGTGTCCGCGTTGATGGTGTTCGTGCTGATCTGCGTGCTCGGCGTCGTCGCCTACACGCGGATCCCGATCCAGTTGATGCCGCGCGGCGCGATGGCGTCGCCGTCGATGAACGTGCGCGTGTCGGTGCCGAACTCGAGTCCGTCGGAGGTCGCGGAGAAGGTCACGCGTCCGATCGAAGAGACCATCCGCACGCTGCCGGACATCTCGAACGTGTTCAGCGAGTCCTCGGCGAGCGACTCGGACATCGACGTCGAATTCGGCCAGTCGGCCGACATGGACGCGGCCTACGCCGAGCTGAAGGACCGACTCGAGCGCGTGCGTCCCGAACTCCCCGACGGCGTCGGCGACATCCGCATCCGCCGCTTCTCGGGCAACGTCGAGTTCCCGATCTTCTTCATCGGCGTCACGTTCAAGCCCGAGATCGAGGACCCGTACGGCCTGATCGAGCGCGTGATCCAGCCGCGGCTCGAGGCGATCGAGGGCGTCGCGCTCGTCGACATCCGCGGCATGGTGCTCGACACGGTGCGCGTGAACGTGAAGCCGGAGTCGCTGCGCGCGCACGGACTGTCGCTGTACGAGATCGTGTCGAAGATGCGGCGCGACAACTTCACGCTGCCGGCCGGCGCGATCGAGGACAGCGGGCGCGAGTTCCTCCTCCGCGTCGACACCAGCTACACGTCGATCGAGGACATCAAGAACTACC
>CAZBOK010000242.1:0-7193 GCA_964493525.1 uncultured Phycisphaeraceae bacterium
GCCGCGCATGCGGCGATCGATCGCCGCATGCGCGGCATGGAGCGGCTGCTGGAGATCAACAAGGCGATCAACTCGGAGCTCGACCCGGGGCGCCTGCTCGACCTGATCCTCGACCATGCGATCGAGTTGTGCGGCGCGCGGCGCGGCTTCCTCGTGCTCGTTCGCGGCCAACAGATTGAAGTCCCCGTCGCCCGCAACTTCGCGGAGCAGACGATCGAGCGCCCGGAGTTCGAGATCAGCCATTCGGTCGCGCGCGAGACCGCGATGTCGGGCCAACCGATCCTGACGTCGAACGCGCTGCACGACCGCCGACTCCGGTCGATCGAATCGATCGCGCAGCTGCGCGTGCTCTCCATCGTCTGCGTGCCGATCCGCACGCCGGATCGCGTGCTGGGCAGCATCTACCTCGATCATCCCGACGTCGTGGACCGCTTTGATCTCGCCGATCTCGAGACGGTCTCCGATCTCGCGTCGGCGGCCGGCATCGCCCTCGAGCGCGCGAACCTCTACCAGGAGAAGATCGAGCAGACCCGCGCGCTCGCGAGCGCGAAGCAGGAGATCGAGCGGCTGAACGCGGAGCTGTTGAAGACGGTCGCTGCGCAGGCGCGCGAGCTGGTCGAGGTGAAGGTCGAGATCGAAGCGGAGCGTCGCGCCCAAGCACGGCGATACGACTACCGCAACATCGTCACGCGGAGCCCGCGGATGGAGGAGGTGATGAAGCTCCTCGACCGCATCACCGACACCGACCTCCCGGTGTTGATCCAGGGCGAGAGCGGGACCGGCAAGGAACTCGTCGCGCGCGCGATCCACTACAACGGCCGCCGGTCGAGCGAGCCGTTCGTCTCCGTGAACTGCGCCGCCGTCTCCGAGCCGCTGATCGAAGCCGAGCTGTTCGGCTACGTGAAGGGCGCGTTCACCGGAGCCGATCGCGAGCACCACGGGATGTTCGAGCAGGCGCACAAGGGCACGCTCTTCCTCGACGAGATCGGTGACATGAGCCTCGAGGTGCAGAAGCGCCTCTTGCGCGCGGTGCAGTACGGCGAGTTCTATCGCGTCGGCGGGAAGGAGCCGATCCGCGTCGACGTGCGGTTGATCTCGGCGACGCACCGCAACCTCAAGCGCTCGATCGCGGAAGGATCGTTCCGCGAGGACCTCTTCTTCCGCATCGCGGTCGCGCCGGTGAACCTGCCGCCGCTGCGCGACCGGCGCGAGGACGTCGCCCTCCTCGTCGAGCACTTCGCCGAAGAGACCGTGAAGAACGGTCAGGCGCCGCGACGGCGGTTCTCGCGCGAAGCGATCGAGCGGCTCGAGCGGTACGCGTGGCCGGGAAACGTCCGCGAGTTGCGGAACGAGGTGATGCGCCTGCTCCTCCTGCGCACGGAGCGCGGGTCGATCGACGTGGACGACCTGCCGGCTTCCATCCGCGAAGCGTCCACGACGACCGGCGAGGGCGGCGCGGCGGCGCCCCTCAAGCACCAGGTCGACGAGTTCGAGCGCCGGCTCGTGCGCGACGTCCTCGCCGCCTGCGGCGGGAACAAGACCCGAGCGGCCGAGCGGCTCGGCGTCTCGATCCGAGGCCTCTACAAGATTCTCGAGCGACTCGACATCGGCTCGGAAAGTGGTCCCGAAGGCTCGCGGGAGGGCGGGGAGCGGCGCCGTGCGACCTCGAACGATGCGCGCAAGCGCCGCTCCGCAGGAGATTCCTGATGGGCAGGGCCGGCCGGCAGGTATATTCCGCGCTCGGCGCCGGCGCAGAACGCTCTCGAACCCGGGCCGAATGGTGTGAACCATGCGCTTCACCCGATCGCGCTCGATCCTCCGCTCGTGGGCCCACGTCGCGGCCGCATCCTTCCTGCTCACGGCGTTCGCCGCCGGCTTCACATCCGGCACCGCGACGCTGTTCCAAGGGACGTTCGATGAGTCGACGGGGTCGATCGCCGCCGACATCGGCACGATCCAGATCTCCGGGTCGAGCGGGATTCAAATCGCGACGGCGCCGGACGGCGGCAAGCTCGTGCAGATGAAGGGCAACTCGTCCGAGAAGGTCACGATGAACTGCAAGTTCTCGAACGACGTGACGGTCATGTCGGGAACGCTGACGATCTCGTACGAAGCGATCCTCGCGACGCGTGACTGCCCGTTCGACCTCGGCATCCACCTCGACGCGCCGTGCAGCGACACGATCCCGGCCACCGGCTCGGACTCGTGGAACCACCTCGTCGTCGCCGGCAAGACGACGGGAGTCACGCTCCCCCCGGGCGTCCCGATCCAGATCAACATCGTCTGCGCGCGCGCGAACCCGGCGTTCGATTGGTCCTACGTGGCGTGGGCGCAGGTCCTCTCGTCCAACCCGAACACGCAGACGGCGACGATCCCGTACTCGGGGACGCTGCAGAACACCGCCAACTCGCCGATCAGCTCGTTCCGCTTCGAGAAGAAGAGCGGGACCATGGGCACGCTCGGACTCGACGACATCTACGCGGCCGGCCCGCCGCAGTGATCGAGCGACCTGACGGGTGGACCGCCGGGGCTTGATCGTCGCCATCACGTCCGGACCGACCCGCGAGCCGGTCGACGAAGTCCGCTACGTCTCGAACGTCTCGACCGGAACGCTCGGCGCGTCGATCGCTTCCGCGTTCCTCGCGGCGGGGCATCGGGTCTCCTTCCTCTCCTGCATCGGGTCGAAGCGTCCGCCCGCGCACCCCGGGCTCGAAGTGATTGAATTCGAGTCCGCGGAATCGCTCCTCGCGGCGATCGAGCGCACGCTCGCGGGGCAGCCCCACGCGGCATTGATCCATGCCGCCGCCGTCGCGGACTACGCACCGGTCCGCACCGCCGGCAAGATCTCGTCGTCGGAGCCGGAGCTCGTGCTGCGCATGAAGCCGACGCCGAAGATTGCGGACCGCATCCGCGCGCGGTTCCCGAGCCTCCCGCTCGTCATGTTCAAGCTCGAAGCGGGGATCCCGCGCGACGAACTCTGGGCGCGCGCGCGTCGCACGATGCAGCGAGCGGGTGCCGACGCGATCGTCGCGAACCTCGTGGCCGAAGTGACGCCGACGTCGCACCGCGCGGATCTCCTGCGCGCCGACGGGACGACCGAAGCGCTCGCCGACCGCGCCGCGATCACGTCCGCGCTCGTCCGCGAGGTCGAGCGCCTCGCCGCGGATCGCGCGATGCCGGGAGCGAAGCGATGACCAAGTCGACGAGCGTCGCGGCGACGAAGTCCGGCGCGAGGATCGTGCTCGGAGTGACGGGCGGCATCGCCGCGTTCCGGGCCGCCGACCTCGTGTCGGTCCTGCGCGAGCGCGGCGCGGAAACGCGCGTCGCGATGACGCGCGCCGCCACCAAGTTCATCGCGCCGCTGACGTTCGCAGCGCTCACCGGGCACGAAGTGCTGATCCACGAGCTCGAAGCCGGCGACGCCGCGCAGGCGCCGACGATCCCGCACATCGAGTGGGCGCGCTGGGCGCAAGCCGTCGTCGTCGCGCCGGCCACCGCGGATTTCCTTGCACGCCTCGCGCACGGCTTCGGGGACGACCCGCTGACGAGCATGCTGCTCGCGCTCGACGCCGCGGTGCCGGTGGTGATCGCGCCGGCGATGAACACGAAGATGTGGGAAAACCCCCTCGTTCAGGCGAACCTCGATCGACTCGCGCAGGTCGCCGGGCCGCGTCGCTACCGCGTCGTGCCGCCGATCGACAAACGGCTCGCCTGCGGCGAGATCGGGGTCGGCGGACTCGCGCCGTCCGCGGCCATCGCGGACGCAGTGTTCACGGCGCTCGTCGCCTGACTCCAGTTCGGTCGCGCGTCCGGTCGATCAACCGCGTGGGTCGCACGAAGCGAGCACTGCCCGCACCGGGACTGCGGGCGGCGTCCGAATCGTCGCGCCCGCTTCGAAGGGTCGGCTCGCCGTCACATCGGCGCGCCGGCCCTTTTTTGTTTCGCGCGAACGCGCCGCTACCATGCGCGGCGGCGTCGGAACGAGGTCTCGGCGGTCGGACGGAGGGGGCACGGTGCGGCGCGAGATCCGCGGTGATCGGTTCGAATCCAACGTGTCGCGAGGATTCGGCCAGTGGACGCTGCTGCTCGCGGTGGTCTGCGGCATCCCGATCGGCATCGGGCTCTTCACCTTCCACTTCGCCGAAGGAACCTCCTACCTGAGCAGTGACCCGCGCGCGTGCGCGAATTGCCACATCATGCAGCGCGAGTTCGACGGCTGGCAGAAGGCCGGACATCACGGCGTGGCCGCGTGCGTCGACTGCCATCTGCCGCCGGGCGGAATCGCGAAGTGGATCGCGAAGGGCGTGAACGGCTTCAACCACTCGCGCGGTTTCACCTTCCAGGACTTCCACGAGCCGATCCTGATCACTCCGCGCAACGCGGAGATCCTGCAGCAGAACTGCGTGCGCTGCCACGGCGACCTCGTTCACGAGCTGATCGCCAGCGCGGCGCGCGACCCCGACTCGATCCGGTGCGTCCACTGTCATGCGAGCGTCGGTCACGGCGAACCGGTCGGACTCGGTGGTCCCGACCGCGGCATGCAGCGGGAATTGGAGGAGAGATGAACGAATCGAACCCGTCCGCGACCGAGCGCCGCCCGCGGCGCGCGCAGTTCGTCGTGACGTTCCTCGTGTCGATCGGAGCGACGGTGGCGGCAACCGCGCTCCTGATGAACATCGCGCAGCGCAAGAGCGAGGGCGCGACGCCCTATGTGCGCCTGGTTGAGGTCGACGAGAACACGACCGATCCCGCGAAGTGGGGCGTCAACTGGCCGAAGGAGTACGACTCCTACCAGCGCACCGCGATCACGACGCGCACCCGTTTCGGCGGACACGGCGGCAGCGAAGCGTTGCCCGAGGAGAAGATCGAGCGCGATCCCTGGCTGCAGCGGATGTTCCGCGGGTATGCGTTCTCGCTCGATTACCGCGATCGTCGCGGCCACGCCTACATGCTGCAGGACCAGGAATCGACCAAGCGCCTGACGAAGCCGCAGTCCGGATCGTGCCTGCACTGCCACGCCTCGGTGATCCCGCTCTACCGCGAGCTCGGCGGCGGCGACGTCACCGCGGGGTTCCTCAAGTCGGCGGAGCTCACCTATGCCGACGCGAGTGCGAAGCTGCACGACCTCGGCCACGCGCACCCCGTCGCGTGCGTCGACTGCCACGACCCGGCGACGCTCGCGCTCCGCGTGACGCGACCGGGGTTCATCCGCGGGATCCAGTCCCTCGCCGCCGGCGACGCGCCGGTGCCGCACCTGCCGTCGATCGATCGTTGGCGGAGCGGCGACCGCAAGCGTCCCTACGACCCGAACGCCGACGCCTCGCGCGGCGAGATGCGGTCGTTCGTCTGCGGCCAGTGCCACGTCGAGTACTACTGCGGCACCAAGATGCCCCTCACGTTCCCGTGGGCGAAGGGCCTCAAGGCGGACGACATCGAGGCGTACTGGGACGCGACGAAGTTTCCGGACGGCAGCGCGTTCCACGATTACACGCACGCGGAGACCGGTGCCGATCTCCTGAAGGCGCAGCATCCCGAGTTCGAGACCTGGAGCCAGGGGATCCACGCGCGCAGCGGCGTGTCGTGCGCCGACTGTCACATGCCGTACATGCGCGACGGCGCGACCAAGATCTCCGATCACTGGGTGCGCAGCCCGCTCCTGAACATCCAGCGCGCCTGTCAGATCTGCCACCCGTTTCCCGAGCAGGAGCTGGCCGCGCGAGTCGCCGTCATCCAGGACCGCAACTACGCGCTGCTCGAGCGCTCCGGGACCGCGCTCGTCGATCTCATCGATGCGCTGCAGAAGGCGACCGAGGCGAAGGCCGACGCCGCAGTGTTGTCGGAGGCGCGGAAGCTGCAGAAGCGCGCGCAATGGCGTGTCGACTTCGTGGCGGCGGAGAACTCGATGGGCTTCCACGCTCCGCAGGAAGTTGCGCGAATCCTCGGCGAGGCGATCGACTTCGCGCGCCAGGGGCAGATCGTCCTCCTCGGCAAGCACTGAAACCCGGCGCCCCGTGCGGAAGCGACGCTAGACTGCGCGATTCGATTGCACGCGGAGACGTCGACGTGACCCGACTCGGTGACCGCATCAAGGAACTGAAGAAGCGAGTCGTTCAGCTCCGGGACTCTCTTTGACGTCCCGAAGCTGACGAAGCGCAAGGCCGAGATCGAGGAGCGCATGGCCGGCCAGGACTTCTGGTCGCGCCCCGAGCAGGCGACGCAGATGGTCGGCGAGCTGAAGCGCATTCGTGCACTCGTCGAGCCGCAAGAGCAGCTCGAGAAGACGCTCGACGACGCGGAAGTCATGGTGCAGCTCGCCGAGGAAGACGGCTCGGACGGCGCGATCTCGGAGGCGGAGCAGGCGCTCGCCCTCGCGGACGCCGGCTGCGGCCGCGCCGAGTTCGCGATCATGCTGTCCGGCCCGCACGACTACCGGAACGCATTCCTATCCGTGCAAGCCGGCGCCGGCGGCACCGAGTCGTGCGACTGGGCCGAGATGCTCCTGCGCATGTACCTGCGTTGGTGCGAGCGGCAAGGCTTCGACGCCGAGCTGGTCGACCGCCAGGAGCACGAAGAAGCCGGCATCAAGTCCGCCACCGTCCTGATCAAAGGTCAATTCGCGTACGGCTACCTGCGCGCCGACGCCGGCGTGCACCGCCTCGTGCGCATCTCGCCGTTCGACTCGAACGCGCGCCGGCAGACTTCCTTCGCGTCCGTCGAGGTGGTGCCGGAGTTCGACGAGGAGATCGAGATCGAGATCAACCCCGACGACATCCGCGTCGACACCTACCGCGCGGGCGGCGCCGGCGGCCAGCACGTCAACAAGACCGACTCGGCCGTGCGGCTCACGCACTTGAAGTCCGGGATCGTCGTGCAGTGCCAGAACGAGCGCAGCCAGCACAAGAACCGCGCGCAGGCGATGAAGATGCTGAAGGCGAAGCTGTTCACACTCGAAGAAAAGAAGCGCGAGGCGGAGATCCGCGGCCTCGCGGGCGAGAAAGCGGAGATCGCGTGGGGTCGCCAGATCCGCTCGTACGTGCTGCAGCCGTACACGATGGTGAAGGACAACCGCACCGGCGTCGAGACCGGCAACGCCGCGGCGGTGCTCGACGGCGACCTCGACCAGTTCATCCACGCCTACCTGAAGGGCGTGCGCAAGACGACCAAGGGCGGTGACGCGGACGGGGACGACGAAT
>CAZBOK010000243.1:0-7186 GCA_964493525.1 uncultured Phycisphaeraceae bacterium
GTGGTGGACCTGCTTCGCCGAACTCCGGGTGGACCTGATACCCCGGACCGCAACAATCCGACCGCCCGCTCATCCGGCTTCGCGGAAGTAGTACCGCAGCAGCCCGCCGAGCCGGTCGCGGCGCACGATCTCCCCGCGCTTCCGTCCGACCTCGATCCCCGCGCCGGGATCCTGTTGCCGATCCCCTGGTGGTTGCGCTCGCTCGCATAGTGCTGGTTCACGAACTCCCCACTGCCCTACGTAGCGACGCCTCGCCGAAGAAGATCCATGCGGTCGAGGACCGAGATGCGAAGCGTCTTGACGAAGCGCTCGGCGAAGGCGTTGTACAGCGGGGATCTCGGCGGCGTCAGGACGACCTTCACGTCGGCGTGACGCACCGCGTCCTTGAACGCCAGCGTGAATTTCTCGTCGCGGTCGATGATCAAATGCGTGACGCCCTTCATCGTCGCCGACCCCTCGTCGATTAGGTTTCGTGCCGCCTGCCGGGCGAACTCGGGCGCGCTCTTTTCGGTTATCCCGAGCAGTTCGACGCGGCGCGTCGAGATGCGGATCGCGAACAGCACGAGGTAGGTCCGCAGACCGCGCAGCGTCCAGACCTCGACGTTCAGGAAGTCGGCCGCCGCGAGTCCCTCGATGTGCGCCTTGAGGAACACGAACCACGACGTCCGGCGGCTCGGCGCCGGCTGCAGGCCGTGCGCCTTCAGGATGCTCGCGACCGCCGAGCTCGATAGCTTGTGACCGACGTTCGCGAGCGCGCCCTGGATCCGGCAATAGCCCCACGTCGGATTCTCGCGGGCGATCTTGACGACGAGGTCGACCACGCCCTTCCCGAGCGTCGGTCGCCCGACACGTCTCGCCGGGTAGCTCCACTTTCGCGCAATGAGCCGCTTGTGCCACGCGAGGATCGTCTCGGGCGGCACGATCGTCGCGAACCGCTTCAGCAGCTTCCGACCGAGCGCCTTGCCGAGCACCTCGCGCAACGCCCGGTTCTCGGCAAGCACATAGTCGAAGCTGCGCTGCTAGTGCCGGTTCACGAACGCGGCGAAGAAGGCGAACTGGCGAGAGCGAAGACCGCCGCCAGATGCACGCGGACATGGCCGACCGCATTCTCAAGAACCACGCAAAGCTCGTCGGACTCCCCCAATAGGTTCTCTGTGCAGTCGATGCGCGCGACGTCATCAACGACGGCTCTCGAGGGCGGAACCCAGCTCGAAGACGTGCGGCGCGCTGTCCGGCATGCCGACCCGTTAGCGACCAAGCTCCATGATAGGCGTGGTCACAACCCCAATAAGACTGCTAGCTTCTTCGCAAACTACTAATTCAGCAAGAACCGTCGCGCGTACCTGCCGCGCATGGCTACCCCAGACGTCATATTGCATAGCCCGTCCATCATCCATCGATGGGAATCGGGTTTCCATCATCATCATAGCGCAGAGGGCGGTTGTCTGGTGTTTCAAGACGCGGCGAATTGTTGCCGACACGAAATCCCGCTCTCGAAAGCACGTCCGGGAGCACGAGCCTCACCACCTTCCCAATTTCTCCTACGTGCTCGCTGACCCACCTCAGGCCTCTGTCCAGAGCCGTCGGTCCCTCTGCGGGATAATGTCGAATCCCTACGTGAGTGACCTGATTCCAGACGCCCTCCGGAACAATGTGAGTTTGCATGATCGTTCTGTCACTCAGGCCTGCAAGCGGAATATAGCGCCCGTCTACACCGATATGAGTCGACATCAGTCCGTCAATGACATTGCTCTTGCCGGACAGGAAGATAACCTGCGCCTTTCCGCGAAACCCGGCCAGCGCCACTCGATTCCAAACGCGAATTGTAAGGTCTACACGCCCCAACTCTGAGTATCGTACCTCTGTCGCCATGTGGCGACCCTTGGATCCTTCGATACCAGATTCATAGTATGAATAGAGTGGGTATTCGACCATCGGTCACTCCCGTTTATCTTGCTCGCCATTGTCCTCCAATCAGACACGAGCGGCGTACTGCCACCGCCTCTCTCGGTGGCAGTACGCATGGCCGCACGCGGAGTCGCGTTACGAACGGTCTTCGTCGAATCCAATCCGGGGGCGAATTCCGCTGACGGTCGGCTTTATGAACTTCGGGGGATTCACTTCCTGCGAGACTTCGACCGTATAATATCCGGACGTGTGGTCAAACTTCACTGTGAGTAGGTAGTTCTTGCCCCCATTCTTCACGAAGACTCCATACCAGCGATTGAAGTCGCCTTCTTTTCCTGCGTTGGGGCCCAGCACAACTGGGGAAATCTCCGGCTCAACCGGGGGTTCTGGATTCGGCATTTCATCACTCCCGTCTGACACAACTCCTATGAACGTTCCGACACAATGCCAACCTGCGTCTCCGTTTCAAGTGTGCTTGAGTGCTTCGACCAACACCAAAGTCCACGATGTGGACCTTCTGTGTCTCGTGGGTGCGGGGTCGATGTGCGCGGTGCGACCCGACACCCGAATCATGGTCGGTTTCGCTTACACCAGCCGACGACCGGGTCCATGGACGACGCGATTGGAGGAACCCCGTTCAAGGATCGATGCCTCGGAGCGGCCAACGATCGCCAAGTGGCTTTCGTCCGGTCGCTGCGCACGCCTGCCCAGCCCGTCCTTTCGGCGTTCCAGTCCTTTTCTGACCCCTGATCGTCGCCGGATTGGGCCGCCGACTCTCCGTTCGAGTCCTAGTTGGACACCCAACCCCGACTCGGCGAACTGAGAGAGCCCGTTCGCCAGGTGCCACTTGGGGAACCATCCATCGCCGCGCAAGCGGACAGAGGCCGTGGCCGAGAGGTCGCGGCCTTTCGCGTTGCAGGGCGAGACGCGCGAAGTCGGAAGTCGGTCGCGAGATGCGGGTTCGGAATGACGATGCGCGGGGCGCAATGAAGGGGCGGAGAGCCGTCACTGTTAACCGGAGAGCGCATTGGTGCGCGGTCTCGGCGGCGCGCAGCGCCGTTCTCTCCGCCTCTCCGTCGCGGACTCGGAGTCCGCTGCACTACGGTGTTTGGAGTCGGAGCGATAGCTCAATATGATTGTCCAGATACTTCTACCAAGGCCGCTCCGTCGTCAAGCTCGAAGACTAAGCAGCCGAGATCGGCGAATCCATGACAAGAATGCTTACGATTGCGGTGTTCTGCGCCTCATTGCTTTGCGCCTGCGCATTAGTCGCCCCCTTCCATGTGCAAGGCATATCGTTAGATCGCTCCAGCGATGAGGAGAACGCGCGAGAAGAACAACTTGTCTTAGAGGCGCGCGCGGTTGTGATATCGACGCTCGGCATGATAGAGTATCCGCAACGTATGGAGAGTGGCACGCACCACTTGATTGCCGCGGACACCGACGCGCAATACGGATTCACGATGTCTGTCGTCTACGACAAAGATATTCTTACCGTGACATTCAAACAGAATAAGAGCGGTGATTTCACACGCGCGGCGCAGGCGTGTGAGCTATTTGTTTCCGAGCTCGAGGAACGGGGATTTGCGCGTGCTAAGTCACTTGTGAAGGGTCCTATGGAATATACGACATATTCTGACGGGCTTTGACGCTTTGAATGCGGGAGTGAATTTCCCGTCGCGGTCGATGATCAGGTGCGTTACGCCCTTCATCGACTCGCTCCCGTCGTCAATCAGGTTGCGCGCCGCCTGCCGCGCGAAGCCCTCGTCAACTCGGTTGGTGATCCCGAGTAGCTCGACGCGCCGCGTGGCAATGCGGATCGCGAACAGCGCCAGGAACGTCCTGAGCCCGCGGAGCGTCCAGACTTCGACGCTGAGGAAGTCGGCGGCCGCCATGCCGTCCAGGTGCGCCTTGAGGAAGGTCGACTATGCGGTCCTTCGCTTGGGCGCGGGCTCGAGGCCGCGCGCTTTCAGGATGTTCGCGACGGTCGAGCTCGACAGCCTGTGCCCGACGTTCGCGAGCGCGCCCTGGATCCGGCAGTAGCCCCAGGTCGGGTTCTCGCGCGCGAGCTTCACGACCAGGTCGACCACCTCCTGCGGGAGCCGCGGCCGGCCGACTGGCTTGTTCGGGTAGGTCCACTTCATCGCGACGAGGCGCTTGTGCCAGGCGAGGATCGACTCCGGCGTCACGATCGAAGCGAACCGCGTCAGCAGCTTTCGCCCGAGCGCCT
Organism: uncultured Phycisphaeraceae bacterium; assembly: GCA_964493525.1. GTDB lineage: Bacteria > Planctomycetota > B15-G4 > B15-G4 > JADJEK01 > CAZBOK01. The sequence goes on from CAZBOK010000243.1 coordinate 4,139, forward strand.
TCCCCAGGACCGCGAGCCGGCGGCGCTGGTCGTCGTTCAGGCGGATCCGCTTCTTCCCGATCACTTCGCGCAGCGCGCGGTTCTCGGCGAGCACGTAGTCGAGGATGCGCTGCTGATGTCGATTGACGAACGCGGCGAAGAACGCGAGCAGGAACTGCAGCGGGAACGCGACGGGTCGGCGCATGGGGCGCGGAACGGTAGTGGCGGGCGGACTTCGCGCAAGGGACGCGACCGTCGCGCGCGCATCACCGGATCGGCAGGCGGTGAACGCGAATGCCCTGTTCTGAGAAAGAACTGCGTCGTCACGGTCGGGATCGACGCGCGCGACGCGCTCATGTCGACGAGGTGACGAATGCGGGGCGCGCTTTCCACAACGTGAGAACACTCATCCGCCGGTGCGCTTCCGTTGAAGAAGAGAGCGTCTGCTTACTCGCGATCCACCTGCGAGCGCTCTTTCTGGGCGCACCGCCGCGATTCACTCTGCCTCGGCGTCGTGGACTCAGGGCTCGCACACCGGGCCGCGTGTCGGTCGGTGAACTCTGCAGAGAGCGGACCCAGAATCCGCCCATCACCGCAGATCCGTCCCGGCTCCGAGCCTCATCGAGCCGGAATTGACGCCGCGAACGAGAGTCCGCCGGCGGCACGCTGAGTGCGCTCTTCCCGCCAACGTCGGCCAGCTCGAGGGTCTCGCGACCTGGTCGGAATCAACAAGGAGCCGATCGCCATGCAGCTGCTTCTCATCATCCTCGTCGTCCTACTCCTCGTCGGCGGTGGTGGATTCTATTGGGGCGGCCCCGCGTATGGCGGCGGTGGAGTGGGCCTCATTCTACTGATCTGTCTCATCATCTACCTTGCAGGCGGCTTTCGCCGTAAGCTCTGATTCGGCCGGACCACCCCGCGCCGGCGCCAGCACATTCCAAGCTCGCAGGCTCGCGCGACAGCACCGAGCCGCCTTCTCGGTTCGATCGTTCGGGATGGCGCGCGACGCTCACGGACTACCGACAATCACGCACCGAGTTCTTCGGACGCGAGCCGGAATCGAAACCCGATTGAGCAGAGTGCCAGAGCCTCGCGGCGCGGGAGCGGCCGACGCATCGTGCGCGCTTCGTGAGCCCGGCTCTTGCGATCCTCCCAGTTGATTACCGAAATAGCCGGGAGTGTGCGGTTAGCCCGCACTTCTCACCAGACCTCGCTCGAGTTTCGTGATCGCGACTGACGGCGTCTCGGCGCGTCCGAATCTGACTCCGAAGCGATCGTGGCGATCGTGCGCAGCGAAGTTGTCGCGACCGACGGTGTTATCGGCGGAGTCGAGACAGGGATTCTCACGCTCGTCACGTCTTCGGCGCCGAGGGCGAGTCGTCGGTGAGTGAGCGGGCGGATCAGCCGGGCGGAGCGCGACCGAGCGGGTCGAAGGCAATCGCAAACAGCGCGGCGTACGGACACGCGCTCGCGAGCCAGACCCAGACGCGGCGCGCGCTGATCCGGATCAGCGCGCCGATCTTCAGCAACTTGCTGCGGATCGTGTCGCATTGCGCGCTCGCCATCTCGGCCGCAGCGAGTACGAGTCGGCGCAGCGCACTCATCAACAGGTAGGCGATCGAGGAGAAGTACAAGCGGATTTGGTTCGAGCGCATCCAGTGCGCGCTCAAGCGCTCGGCGAACAGGAAGCGCTTCTGCATCCTTGATGCGGTTCTCCATCTCGCCGCGCGCGCAGTAGAGCCTTTCGTACAGCGCGGCGTCGCGCTCGCAGTCGCACACCTCGCGAAGGCAGAACGGTCGGCGGCCGACTCAGCGCCGGGTCTTCGCGGTTCGGCGAGTCGAAGCAGGTGACGCCGCTTTCTTCGCGCGGAGCGCGCGCTGTTTCTGTGATTCCGCCTTGATGATCAGTGAACCCTTCGCGCGCCTATCAAGCGTCACGTTCGCGAGATTCAGCGCGGCCACCATCAACGCTTCGATCTCCGCACGATCGAAGTCGGACGCGGCGTTCATCACGACGTGACGCACCGTCTTGCCGCTTCCTTGGAGCAGCTTGCCCGGATCCGACTTCGTCAACTGGGCACCCTGCCCGAAGAAGAGCTTGGCGCCGTCCGGGTAAAGCGCAATCGAGCACACGCCGGCGTAGCCGTGCTCGTTTGGCGAATACGAGATGACGAGCGCATTCTGGTTCTCGTACACATACACGATCTCGGACAGACCGGGCAGCCGAGCGCGGGCCTTCGCGCGCAGTGCTCTCCCGAGCTTGGCCATCGCCGGTTCATATCTCTCGAAGTAACTGGCAAGCTGCGTTTCAGCGTTCGCCACGTGCAGACCTCGTCGTCGTGAATCGGGACTCGCACCCTACTTGTCGAGCATGGACTTGTCCACGCGGCCGGCGCCGAGTGCTGCTTGCCGTGCGGAAATCGGCACCGATGGTCGCCGATCGCGACCCGCGCTGGTCCGATCAATGGTCTTCCGGCCGGACGCCCGCTGCCGAACGGTCGGGCGACTTCGGACGATTGGGCCGATCGAATTTCCACGTCTCGAGTTGCTTCAGAAGGTGCTGGATCGCGGCCTGAAGCTGCGGATCGTTTCCATCCAACATCAATGCCGGGTCGTCGATGACTTCGAGATCCGGATCGACACCGTGGCCCTCGACCCCCCACGTTCCGTCCTTTTCGTAAAACCCGACCGTCGGAACCGTAATCGACGAGCCATCGATGAAGCTCGGATTGCCCGAAAGACCCACCAGACCGCCCCACGTGCGCCTGCCGATCAGCTTCCCGAGTCCCGCCTGGCGGAAGAAGTAGGGGAAGCAGTCGCCCCCGGAGCCGGAAGCTTCGTTGATCAACATGCACTTCGGCCCGCGGTGTCCGACCTGCGGCCAGGTCCAGTCTTCACCGTCGCGCACCGCCCAGAAATTCGTCACCGGGCGATTCAAGAGCTCGATGAACCGCGTCGGAATCTGGCCGCCGGAGTTCCAGCGTTCATCGACGATCAATGCGTCCTTGTCATAAGCGCCCATGAATTGTCGCACGAGCTCGTTCTGCCCACGGATTCCCGTGTCAGGGA
>CAZBOK010000244.1:0-7186 GCA_964493525.1 uncultured Phycisphaeraceae bacterium
CCTTCCACCCCGACTACAAGGTGACCGACGTCGCGCAGCCGGCCGTCGACGGCAAGCTGATCCGCGAATGGCGGCGCGCGATCCTGCGCGAACGCTGCGCGCGCGTCCTCGAAGCCGCCGGCCGCGCGGACCTCGCGGCCGAGTGGCGGCGCTCGAGCTGATCAGGCGGCGCCGAACTCCCGCGCGATCCCGTCCGCGATCGCGTCGCGAACTTCGTCCGCGTCGACGCCGAAGAAGCGCGCCGACTGCAGCGCCGCCTGCGCCGCGAACATCAGGATGCCGGGCACCGGGATGCGCCCGTGCTTGCGCGCGGCGCGCAGGAACGGCGTGTCGAGCGGGCGGTAGTCGACGTCGGCCGCGAGCCCCTCTCCGCGGAAGTCGGTCGGGTCGAAATCGTGGCGGTCGATCGAGTCCTTCCCGCCGAACGCCTTCGCGAGCACGTCGAAGCCCTGTGATCGCGCGCGCTCCTGCGTGACGGCGATGACGCCCGGGATGGCGAGCGCGAGCGTCGTCGCCTGGGAGAAGTCGCGCGCGGTGACGCTCACCTTCGTGCCGCGCTCGCGCAGCGCGAACGCGATGGCGCGCGCGACGCCGCCGCCGCCGAACACGAGTGCGGTGCGCGGCACGACGCCGTTGTCGTCGTCGCGCAGGTTCGCGAGCGCGTCGAACGACCGGCCGATGCAGATCTCCTCCGCAAGTCCGGGCTCGTCGGCCGCGAGGTCGATCGCCGCGAGGAAGCCCGGCGCGTCGGTGTTCGCCGCCGCGAAGTTCCCCGCCGCGTCGCGCACCAGCGTGTTGGCGGCGCCGATCGCTCGCGCGGCGTCGTCGGCGCTCGATGCCGCGGCGAGCGCGGCGGCCTTGAACGGCGCGGTGACGGACATGCCGTCGATCGGCAGCTCGCGCGCCACGGTCATCGCGTCGTCGAACGTGGCGACCGACAGGTCGACGTACACCGCGTCGGCGCCGAGCGCGCGGATCGCGGCTCCGTGTGCGGCAGGCGACAGCGAGCTCGACACGTCCCTCCCGACCACCGCGAGCACGCGCGTCGTCGCGCCGACGTCCGCCGCGCGATACACGTCGAGGAACTCGCGCGCGGTCAGTTGCCCGGCGGCGGTCTTCCGCGATCCGCGCGCGGCGGTGTAGACGAGCGGCGCGCCGAAGCGGCCCGCGAGCGGCCGGAGGAAGCGGCCGTGTGCGCCCATCGCGATCGCCGCGATCCGCGCCGGCGCGACTTGCGCAGAGGACGCCGCCGTCACGAACCGCAGCGCCGCCGTCGCGCTCGAGTGCTCGGCCGCCACCTTCACGACGTCCGCGTCGAGCCGCGCGAGCTCCGCGACCTTCGCGCCGGCGTCCTGCGGCGGATCGGTCGCGACGCCGTGCCACGACACGATCCGTTTCGCGCGGCCTCGGCGCACCGCCGCCGCGACGTCCGCCTCGAGGTCGATCCACTCGAAACCGGCTCCATCGCCGCGCTCGAGGGTCGCGCGTCGGGCAGCGGCGTCGCCGTCGAACTCGCCGCCTTCCGCGCGCGGCCGCAGCGTCAGGATGGCCGGGCGTCCGAGCGCCGCGCGCGCCGCCGCGAGGTCGATCGCGCGCGGATCCGCGAAGCGGTCGAGCCGCAGCTCGACGAGGTCGACGGGCTTCGGCAGCGTGCGTGCGTCCTGGGCCGCGCCGTCCAGGTCGCGCGCGCCGAGCGACGCGACGAGGAGCGGACGCGCGGCGTTCACCGATCGATCCCGATCAATCGCGCGAGGCGCGCCGCGGAGCGCTTGTCGAGCCGGCCGGACGCGACGGCCGCGGTGAGCGTGACGCGCGCCGCCGTCTCGTAGGCCGCGAGCAGGCGTCGATCGACGCGCGCCAGAGCGCGGAGGTGTTCCTTCACGGTCTCCACGTCGCCGCGGACGATCGGACCGGTGAGCGCGCGCTGCGGGCCGAGGCGATCGAGGTTGCGCAGCGTGCCGCGCAGGAGCTGCGCGAGCGGACGGAACGGATCCTTCGCGAACGACGGCACCGCGGCGAGCATCGTCGTCCCGAGATGCGCGACCGCGATCATGCAGTTCGACGTGACGGACGCGGCCGCGTGGTACAGCGGCTTGTCGACTGCGCGCACCTTCACCGGCCGGCCGCCGACCGCGAGCGCGAGCGCGGAGAGCACGGGCAGCGCGCCGCGATCTCCTTCGACGGCGAACGACGAGCCGGGCAGGAGCACGAGCCCTTCCTCCGGCGACGCGAACGCCTGCAACGGGTGGAGCGACCCGAGCGCTGCGCCGGCCACGCGCAGCGGAGCGATCGCGTCCGCCGAGAACGCGCCGGAGCAGTGGAACGCGACGGTGCCCTTGCGGAGGTCCGCGCCGCGCGCGACGGCGCGCGCCGTCGACCACAGCACGCGATCGATCGACGCGAGCATCACGAGGTTCGCGTCACCGCACGCCGCGAAGTCGGTGGTCGCGCGGCCCTCGCCGATGAACCGCACCGCGGAGCGCGCGCGCGGCAACGAGCGCGAGACGACCGCATGCACCGGCAGACCGGCTTCGCGCAGCGCCTTGCCGAGCGCGCGTCCGACGACTCCGGCGCCGACGATCACGAGACGGCGATGAGCGAGTGGGGAGGAGCGGTTCACGATCGGGCGCGAAGTCTAGATGACCGACCGCGATTCCGCCCGGGCTACGACCGGCTGCGAGCCGCGCAGGCTTCGTCGAACCTCCTCACCGACTCGCTCCGTTGAGTCGCCTCGTCGGTCTTCCTCGCCTGCGCAGCTCTCGCCCGGTCTCGCGATCCGGGCCGAATCACGGTCGGTCATTTAGCGACGTCCGAATGCGGCGGACGGCGCGCCGCCGCGCGGGGGCTCACGGCCGGGAGGCGTGCCCCGGCTCGTCGTGACGCGGGTGCTGGTGCGGGTCGGCGCCGTCCGACTCGTAATCGAAATCGTCGAGGTCGGGCGCGACGTAGCCCGGCGCCTTCGAGCGCTCGAGCTCGGCGTGGAACGCTTCGAGGATCGTCGCTTCCATCGTCTCGCGGCATTTCGGGTTGATCGGGTGCGCGATGTCGGTGTGGAGGCGCGCGCGCCCGCGAGCGTCGGGGCGGGCGCGATTCGGGTTCAGCTTGGAGCCGCAGTCGTTGCAGAACTTCGACCGCAGGTGGTTCTTGCATCCGCAGCGCGCGCAGCGATCGGTGAGCTTGCGGCTCGGCATCGCGACGAAGGGGCCCTTCACACCCTCGATGATCTTGATGTCGCGGACGACGAAGTCGCCGTCCAGCGTGATGGTGCAGAACGCCTGCAGCTTCTCGCTGCGGTCCTCCACCAGCTTCACCCTCACCTCGGTGATCTGCACGAAGCCGCTCCTTCCTCTTCTTTTCGTCGCGCTCAGCTTGCCAGGCTCGAGCACATGAACGACTCCCCGGCCGCCACAGCCTGGAGCGTCTGGATCACTCGGGCACCCTGCGCGGCGTCTTCGACCGTCGTGAACATCGCCGAACCGGAACCGGTGACGCGGAACTCGCGACCGGTCTCCGCCGAGACGCGATCCTGGAGTCGCGCGACCTCCGGGTACAAGGACCGGAACGGCGCCTCGAGCGCGTTCGGGAACGCGAATCGATCGGCCGCCGGCCCCCCGAGCGTCATGCGAACGGGATTACGCAAATCCGCGCGCCGTCGCGTCAAGTCCAAATTCACGTTCGCGTAAACGCGCGCGGTCGGCGCGACGACTCCCGGATAGAGCACGACGAACCGGAAGCGCGGCGCATCCGCGACCGGCTCGATCCGCTCCCCGCGCCCGCGCGCGATCACGGTCGTCGCGCCGCCACCGGCGCAATGCAGGAAGAACGGGACGTCCGATCCGATCGACGCGGCGACCTCCGCGAGGCGCGCAGTGGGAAGTGGCTCGCGATCGAGGCGCGCGAGCGCGACGAGCATCGACGCCGCGTCCGACGAACCGCCGCCGAGGCCGGCGCCGAGCGGGATCCGCTTGTCGAGCCGCGCATGCACTCCGAACGGGCGGCCGGTCGCTGCGAAGTACCGCTCCGCCGCGGTCGTCACGAGGTTGCCCGCGACGGGACATTCGCGGCCGCTCACTTCGAGGACGAGGCCGCCCGCGTCGCGTCGCTCGACTTCGAGGGAGTCGGTGAGCGTGATCGCCTGCATCACCGATTCGATCTCGTGGTACCCGTCATCGCGCTTGAACAACACGTCGAGCGTGAGGTTCAACTTCGCCGGCGGATGCAGGACGACGCGCGCTTCGCTCACCGCGGCCGCTCCGCGGAGCGCGAGCCGTCGAGCACCGCGTTGTCGAGCAAGCGCACGCCGTCGACGCGCGCGGCGACCAGGAGCAGCGCCGGGCGATCGCAGGTCGCGACGTCGTCGAGCGTCGCGCGATCGACGAGCGCGACGTAATCCTCGGCGACGTCCGGCTGCGCACGCAGGCTGTCGCGCACCGCGGCGACGAGGACCGACGCATCGCGCTCGCCCGCGGCGAACCGTCGCTCCGCCTCGCGCAAGCCGCGCGAGATCGCGAGCGCGCGCGTGCGTCCCGCCGGCGAAAGGAACCGGTTGCGGCTCGACAGCGCGAGTCCGTCGGGCTCGCGAACCGTCGGCAGCACTTCGATCGTCAACGGGAAGCGCAGGTCGTCGACCATGCGCCGCACGAGCACGCATTGCTGCGCGTCCTTCTGCCCGAAGAACGCCGCGTTCGGTTGGACGACGTGGAACAGCTTCGCGACCACCGTGAGCACGCCGTCGAAATGCCCGGGCCGCTGCGCGCCCTCGAAGCGCGCGGACAGCGGGCGGTTCGCGACCGTCGTGGTGAAGCCGGCGGGGTACATCGCCTCCGGAGTCGGCGCGAAGATCACGTCGCAACCGACCGACGCGAGCAGCTTCCGATCGCCCTCGAGGTCGCGCGGGTAGCGCGCGAGGTCTTCCTTCGGGCCGAACTGCAGGGGGTTCACGAAGATCGAGACGACGACGCGCCGACAGCGCTCGCGCGCGGCGCGCACGAGCTGCAGGTGGCCGTCGTGGAGCGCGCCCATCGTCGGCACGAAGCCGATCGTCTCGCCCGCGCGGCGGCGGTCGTGCGACCACGCCGTCATCGCGGGGAGATCGGCGACGATCGGGATCGCGTCCTGCGTCATTTCGCGGTGGGGGCTCGGCTCGGTTGCTCGCCCGACTCGCGCAGGAGCTCGGCGAGCGTCTTGCCGGTCACCGGGTCGCGCAGGCTCGGAGCGATCGCGACCGCGGGCTCGAGCACGAAACGCCGCTCGCGGAAGCGCGGGTGCGGCAGCGTCAGCTCGGCGGTCTCGCAGATCGCGTCGCCGTGCAGGACGAGGTCGAGGTCGAGCACGCGCGGCCCGTCCTTCACCACGCGCACGCGGCCGCGGCGGCGCTCGATCTCGAGCAGGCGATGCAGGAGCTCGACCGGCGGCAACGACGTCTCGATCACCACCGCGCCGTTCAGGAAGTCGTGTTGCGGCGGCCCGCCCGACGGCCGCGACTCGACGAACGGCGACACCTTCACCAGTCGCGTGCGCGGCAGCGCCTTCAACTGCTCGACCGCGAACGACAGGTGCGCCTCGCGGTCGCCGAGGTTCGATCCGAGCGCCACGAGCGCCGTCTCGCGCGTGTGGTCGTCGTCCGGTTCGTCGGGCGCGAAGATGCGCCGCCCGGCGATCTTCTCGGTGAGCGCGAGGAACGGGCCGGCGATCGCGTACCCCGCGAAGCAGACGAAGAAGATCGTCTCGTGCCACGCCGCGGCGAGCATCAGGAGCGTGAGGATCGCGACCAGGTGGATGAACGGCCGCCGCCCGCGCGCCCAGCGCGACACGACGTGCACGTACTCGACGCGGCTCACCATCAGGAGGCCGAGGAACGGCAGCGCGCCGAGCCACACCTTCATCAGCAGGACGCGCGTCGCGGGCGTGACCTCGTACAAGGGCGAGCCGGGCTCGAGCAGCAGGAACGTGGACGCGGCGACGACTCCGGCCGCGCCCGGCGACGGCAGCCCGAAGAACTTCTCGTGCGCCTCCGGCTCCGGGTCGGTCTCGAGGGTGAAGCGCGCGAGCCGCAGCGTCGCGCAGATCACGTAGAGCACGGACAAGAGCAGCACGAACTTCTGTTGATAGTGGAGCCCCTGCTGCGTCATCGTCTGCTCGAACGCGACCTTCACCAGGAACGCCGGCGCGACGCCGAACGTGATGAGGTCGGTGAGCGAGTCGAGCTGGGCGCCGAAGTCCGACGTCACGTTCGTGAGCCGAGCGATCTTCCCATCGAGCGCGTCGAACACCATCGCGAGCAGGATCATCCACGCGGCGAAGCGGAGGTCGGCCTCGAAGTCGACCGGATGCAGCAGCGCGTCGCCGGTCTTGGCGATGGCGAGGAAGCCGCAGAACGTGTTCCCGAGCGTGCAGAGCGTGGGGAGGATCGCGACCGGTTTGACGCGAGGGGACATGGCGGACGAGTGTAGCGGCCACGCGTGACGAGCCCGGCTCATTCACCGGAACGCGGCCCGCGGAATCGCGTGCGCATCGAGCCGTCCGTGGATCCATCCCGCGTCGCAAAGCTGCCACGAGCGCGGCGGCGCCGTGGGCGCTGGGCGCGCGATCGGCGCGAGTTCGCGCCAGCGATGGAACCACGCGGCGGACGAGAACGGATCGATCGAGCCGCGCACCGCGACCCCATGTCGTCGGGCGTTGTTCAGCACGTACCGCAGCGTGTTCCTCACATCGAGCGTCGATCCGAGCACGCGCGAGTGGAAGCGATCGGCGAAGACGCGGCCGGATCGAGACAGTGCCGAATTCAAGTGCCGCGCGATGCGGACGAGCAGACCTTGCATCCCGCGGGACAGAGCGCGCGAACTCTCCGCCTCGACGACGAAGTGCAGGTGATTCGACATCACACTGAAGTGCACGAGCCGGAAGTCGCCGCGCTCGCGGCCGCCGAGGAACGCGGACTTCAGTGCGCGCGCCGCGCGGAGGGACCGCAGAGTCGGCAGTCCGCGCACGACGCGAACGGTGACATGCGCCGGCGTGAGCCGATCGAAGTCCGCGCGCTTGCAATGCTCCACGCGCCGTCGACGTCCGACGATCCGTTTGCGTCCCGCACCCTCACGCTGACCACCCCAGCTCGTCACGTCACACCTCCAAAAACGCATGGGGCCGTTCCCGCCCATTGACCCAGCGATCCGTTCCGGGTGGGCGT
>CAZBOK010000245.1:0-7116 GCA_964493525.1 uncultured Phycisphaeraceae bacterium
ATGCCGGGCTGAGAGCGCGAGTCAGCGCGATCGCGATCAGCGTCGCGGCGGCGGCGAGCTCGTCGGGGACCCCTCCCGCGGAACGCCCGCACGCGCCGTTCGATCGCGCCGATGTCACGGGAGGCCCTCGACCCGGTCGCCGCTCCCGTCGCACGTTCCGTCGTCGGCGCGCCCGGGGAACGAGCAGCCTCCCAAGAGCGCGTAGGCGCAGGTCGTCGCGTGCTGGAGGACGAGCGACATCACCCGCTCCCCATGGGGCATTTCGAGCGCGACGCCCGGCACATGCGGCGGCCACTCGGACTCGGGAAGGACGCCGAGCCGAGTCTCCCCGCCGGGACTCCGCCGCACTGGGAAAGTGACGGTGACGACGGCGGCGAGGCGGACCGAAAGACGCCCGATCAGCTCGGGGTCGTCGCGTGTCGGCGTCACCCGCCGGAACGAAACCCGATCGAGGAACAGCGCGCCCTCACCGCATCCTGCCAGCGGATCGCGGGCGGGTTTTCTCTCGGCGCGGCGCTCGGCTCGCTGCCGCTCACGGCGTTCACGACGATCCTGTCGGCTCATGCGGAGTCTCCTCGCGTGACGGTCTCTTCGATTCGGTGCGGGTTCGCGCGTCAATCGTCGACGCCGCGATTCCGTTCTCGTTCCCCTCCGCGCTGCCGCATCGCGCCTCCATCTCGGCGACGACGTCAGGCGCGACGAACACGCCGAGCTCGCAGGCGCGCGCGACGACGCGCGGCATGTCGGCATGAAGAGAGGCGAGCAGCGCGCCCTCGAGCTCGATCCGCGCGGAGTCGTCGATCGGGCGGAAGAGCCAGGTCCGCCGTTCGTCGGCGCGTCGGACGCGCGGGTAGCTGAACGCGACGGAGCCGTCGCGCGTGAAGCGCAGGGCGACGCGCGCGACCTGCCACTTCTGTTCGAGAATGAAGTCGATGAACGCGACGACCCCGCCGGTTGCTCCGGAGGCCGGCGGGAAGCGCAGGCGCACGTCGGAGACGTCGATGGGCGGGCGGGATGCCGACGGCGGCATGACCGATGGCTTCATGGCGGCGATGCCTCGCTCGACATGGAAGCGCCCGGCGCCGCCACGCTCGACATCGCCGTGTTGATCTTCGCATCGCTCCGGTCCGGCGCGTCGCCGGCGACCGCGCGGACCACTCGGCCGACGATCGCCGCGGCCGGCGGATGGCACGCCGCGCAGTTCCACCAAGTGTCCGCGCCGCGCCAGCGCGCCCGGCAGGAGCAGGCCGGGCACGGACGCGGGGGCTCGCCGCGGAAGTCGCGGGGCGGGTCGGGCGCGGGGGACGCGTCGGCGTCGTCGGCGTGGACGCCGGTGCCGGGGTCCGCGTCGCGCAGCAGCGCGAGGATCTCGGCCTTCCTGGCGCGGAGATCATCCAGGTCCGCAGCGGAGAGCGGTGCGGGCGAGCGCCAGCGGAGTCGGTCGCCGGCGGCAGAGAGGGCCACGCCGCGGAGCGTGAGCCGGCGCACGAGCTCGGGCGCGGAGGGCGTCATAGCTCGCCCTCATGCATCGGAGCGGTCGGTGGCGCGGGAGTCGGTGCGGCGCGTTCGTCGGTAGTGCCGTCGTCCCCGTCGTCGGCCGCGCCGCCGGGTGGCGGTGACGCATGTGACGCAGTGACGCCGTTTCCCGGTTGACTCTCCACGCGTGTGCGTGCGCGCGTGCGTGTGCGCGCGCGTACGGGATCATATTCAGAATCATCCGTCACTGCGTCACGCGTCGACGCAACCCCGTTTCCGTTCAATGACGTAGGGCGTGACGCAGGCGAATCCGGTGCGTCACGCTGCGTCACATGTGTCACTGATGCGGCGCCCCGCGCGTCCTCCAGTGCCCATCCGGCGCCCGATCCCGGGCCGTCGTCGCCGGCGAAGGCGCGCAGATCGATGTCGCGGAACCCGCGCGCGGCGTTCGAGCGCGCCTTGACGAACCCGCGCGCGGCCATCTGCTCAGTCAGGCCGCGCTGAGACAGGCGGCGCGACTCGGGGACGTGGTTCTCCGCGGCCCAGAACTGGTAGCGCTCGTACAGCGCGCTGCTCGGCAGGAAGCGCCCCGACGCCTGGTGGATGTGCTGCTCGACGAACTCGGCGAGCACGTCCTCGGCGGAACGGTATTCCGCGGTCGCGGCCAGCACGGCGTCCGGAGGTTCGAGTCCGCGCGCGAGGTAAACGCGGCAGCCCTCGAGGAGCCAGTTCAGGACGCCCGGCGCCTCCGCCTTCAGCTTCTCGAGAAGCCGTGGATCGCGTTCGGCGGGCGGGATCGTGACGTCGAACTTGATGAGCCGCAGGCGGCGCCAAATCCCCTCGTCGTTGCCGGTGATGCGCGGCAGGTGGTTCGAGGAAATGAACCACGAGTGGGTCGGCGTGTACTCCCAGAAGTCTTCGCGCATCCGCCGCGCGATGATCGTGTCGCCGCCGGTCAGCGACTTGACGAGGTTCTCGTTCAGCTTGCCGCCCTCCGGGGTCTCGCTGGTGAAGACCAGGCGGCGGCCGAACAGGATCGTCTGTTCGGTCGGGTGGCGCTCGCCGCGCGGTTCGATCAGCATCGAGGATGGCGCGGTCACCGCGTAGTCGCCGGCCACGTGGCGGATGAGCTCGACGTGCGTCGTCTTGCCGTTCGCGCCTCTGCCGACGAAGAGATGCAGGAGGTGCTCGCGGACCGCGCCGATCAGGCCGTGGCCGAGCGCGCGCTGCAGGTACTCGCGCACTTCCTGGTTCGGGAGGATGCGCTCGAGGAACGAATGAAAGAGCGGCGCGCGCGCGTGCGGGTCGAACGCGATCGTGGAACGCTTGGTGATGTAATCCTCGCGGCGCTGCTCGCGAAGCGCGCCGGTGCGGAGATCGATCGTCCCGTTCGCGACGGTGAATAGGAATGGGTCGCGGTCCCACTGGTCGTCCGTGGCGATGATCCGCGGATCGGACTTCATCAGCTCGATGGCGTTGACGAGCGGTTGCTTGTGCTGGAACTTCTCGACGATGGCTTGGAGCTTCGGGTCCCCCTCGTCGTCTTCGTCCTCGTCTGCGCCGCGCTCGATCATCGCAGCGCGCCGCTGCCTTCTCTTCTCGTTCCACTTCGCGGCCTTCTCCGACATGTCATCGACGGCGAACTTCTGCGCCCAACGCGCAACCTGCCTGGTCTTGTCCTCGCTCCAACGCCCGCTCGCCGGCTCGTAGATCATGAAACGGCGCCACGAGTCGACGTAGCGGACGTCGGAGCAGTGCTTGCCGGCGATCTCCTCCGCGAACCACTGCTCCGTGCCGAACTCCACCGGGGAGCAGTTTGAGCTCGCGAGCGAGCCGAGGTCGGGCTTCGGCGACCGCGACGGCTGGCGCGGTGCGTTGAATGCGCTCTCAATGGTCCGTCGCGCCTCGTCGGGATTCATTGGCGGCGAGCACTTCGCAGCAGCCGCGAGCAGCCTCGGCTCGGCCTCGTCGCGCGGCACCCCGGAACCAGCGAGGTCGCACGCCGCTGCGAACAGCGACCGATTGCGCTCGCCCTCTCTCGCGCCGTTCTCGAGGAAGTCGGGCGTCGTCGTCGCGGCGCACGTGTCCGCGCGCTCGACGCCGCCGTTCTGCCCGGTCTGCTTCGACTTCGCCGACGAGCTCTTGAAGGTGCGGATGTACGGCGCGAGGTCGACGAGATCATTCGCGCCGCGGAGGATTCCGAGGCGGGCGCGTCCGCTCTGCGGCCCGAACGGATCCTCGATCCGCGGGTCGAGGAGCGGGGCCGACGTGAAGTGGATCTGGATCGGATTGAACAACGCGCGGTCGATGAATTCGGCGGCTCGATCGCGTTCGGCCCAAGCCTTGAGCTCGGTGTCCTTGATCGAGGTGGTCAACCGAAACCACAAGTGCACCTTGAAGACGGTGAAGCGGGTCTTGCCGATCCCCATCGAACCCGACCATTGCCAGACCGCCGTGGCGTCGCGGAATGGCGGCGGCATCTCCGCGCGCACGTAATTGAGCGCGCCTTCGGGATCCTTCTCGATATCGATCGCGGCCGGCACTCGCAGACTGTCGATGTCAAGGAGGATCCAGTCGCGCCCGAACGGCGACTCCCGCATGTACGCGGGTGACCCGGCGCGCTCGGCGGTGCCCTCCGGCGCCCTCGGGTTGCCGGCTCTGGGGTGCAGGAGGCGACGGATCTGCTTCGCGTTCGCGAAGCTCTCTCGCACCGCGCCACGGACGACACACATCTCCTTCTTCGTCTGAAGCGCGAGCACCAGGTCATAAAGGGACTCGATGCGGCCCGGCTCGAGTTCGACCGCGATCGGGCGATAGAGGAAAGGCACTTTCTCCGGCACCTTCACCGGTTGACCGTCGGCGCCGACGCGCCAGGTCTTCGCGAGGCTTCCGCGCGAGTCCTGTGCGACGAGCACGGTCACGACGCTCGGGCTCGTCAGGATCGCCGGGAAGTTCGCGTCCTTCGGATCGAGGAACCGGAAGCGGCGTTCCGGTTCACCGCCCGGTGTCGGCGCCGTCTCGCCGCCGTCCTTCGGCACCTCAGGAGTCGACATGCTCACCTTCCGCACGCGCGGGTGTTTGGTGCGCCTTGCCGGAGAGTCGCCGGAGTGCGTTGCCGGTCGGGCAGCCGCTATCGATCCATCGACGGATCAGCCTCTGGTCCCAACGCAGGAGTCGGCCGAGTCGGATCGGCCTGGGAAGCCGTCCGCTATCGACCAACCGATGCAGGTGTCGAGTCGAGCAGCCGAGCAGCTCGCCGACTTGCGACGTCGTTAGGAGAGTCGGAACTTGGTCGGATCTGTCCATCGTGCGCACTCCCAGGCCGGCGCTGACAGCCGCCGTCCAACGCCGTCATCGCAAACGACGGCGAGTGCGCGAACCAGCCTCGCAAACGGGGGAACGGTTAATCCCGTTTTCGTGGCTTCATCTGGTGGGAGGAGGCCAATCGGAGGCCTAGTGTTGTAAGCCAGTACCCGCCATTTCTCCCGGTCTTCGACTTGAGCAATCGCAGCTGAACCAGACGGGCGAGCGGCTTCTTCACATACGTCTCGGTTGCCACCGCTCCGAACGCAGCGGCGACTGCGCTCGCCGGTTTCCTCGCGGCGAGTGAGACTGCTCCGAGCTCGCGAAGCCTAGGGAGGCACCGCATCTCTATTCGTGACAATGTCGGTATCGTTCTCGTTGCCTTCTCGCGGGCGGGCGAGCGGTTCATTACCGAAGCGAAAAACCGACATGCGCCAACGGACGCGCGGGCGATCTCGCGCCAGAGTTGTGCTGTGCGCGACTTGCCGAAGGTCGGTGTTTCGTCGACGGCAGTCTCGGCGCAGACCTGAGTTCGAATTAGGAACTCCATCGGTGGCCAATCACGATCGCGCAGCAATGGCGCTGAGACGCGTTCGATCAGCGCATCCTCGGAGCACACTGTGGCATGGCGGACCCACTCCCACCAATACGTACAGTATGTAGGTATCACGATGTCAACGGAATCGCCGCGAGAGTCGCAGGCGATGTCTTCCCAAGTCGGGGCTTCGTAAGCCCACGACGGTGTCGGAACGTTCCGACTGCTGAGCTGGGCAAGCGAACGCCGCACAAGGCGTCCCGCGAGCGCCATGACTCTGGCCACTCGTTCGAGCGACTCATGGTCACGCATAGCAGCAAGCTCGTGGAAGTCGCGTTCGAGTTGTTCGAACTCGTGAGCGCCCATTGTTCTCCTGCTCACCAGATCGCGGGAACGCGGCGACACTAGCAGCCGCCGTAGTGGACGCAACGCAGTGTGCCTCGATCAGTGAAGTGTCGTGCCCGCAGCACGCGCGGGCGACGGCATCGAGATCGGTCTACTCCCGCGTCGCAACTGCTTCCGATGCTGTCTTGGGGCCGATTCTCGAATACACGACCGTACTCGTCACGCTCGCGTGCCGCAGCGCGTCCGCCGTCGCGAGCAGGTCGCGCGTCTTGTCGTAGAGCCGCTGCGCGAACCCGTGCCGGAACCCGTGCAGCGTCGCGCGCCCGTCCACCCCCGCGCGCGCGAGCCAGCCCCGCAGCCGGCGGAGCACGTGCCGGCGCCCGACCGCGCGCCCGCCGCGGCCGACGAACAGCGGGCCGCCCGCCCGCTCGCCGATCAGGCCGCGCAGCACCGGGCGCGCCGGGGCCGGGATCGCAATGACCGCGGGCCGGTTCCCCTTCGTGACGCGCAGCCGGATCGTGCACCCTTTCAAGTCGACGTCGCCGACCTCGCGCGCGAGCGCCTCGCCGATGCGGAGCCCGGCGGCGTCGAGCAGCGCGAACAGCGCGTGGTCGCGGCGCGCGCGCTCGTCCGTCGCCGCCGCCGCCGCGCCGGTCTTGAGCAGCCGCCGCACGTCGTCGCCGGCGATCGCCCGCGGCGGTGGTGGTGCGCACCGGGCGCGCCGGAGGAGCTGCGCCGCGTTGCGCTCGGCGAGCCCGGACGCCTGCGCGAACGCGAAGAGGCAGCGCAGCGAAGTGCGTGTGGCGTTGAGGGAATTCGCGAGCTTGGCGCGCCGCCCGTCCGCGCGCGTCCGGGTCTCGGGCGCCGCCATGAACCGCGCGATCGTCTCGTGCGTGATACGGCCGAGCGCGTCGGAGCGCCCGGTCGCCGCGAGCCAACGGCCGAGCGCCCCGACGTGGCGGCGGTACTGCGCGATCGTGTGCTCGGAGCGTCCGTCGGCGACGAGCTGCACGACGAAACGGTCGAGGAGTGCGGCGAGTCTCACGGCGCCGCCGCCCTTCACCCGCGCTTCGGCGCGCCGAGATCGCCAGCGTCGGGCGGTGGTGACTGTGGCAGGTTCTTCGGGTCGAGCACGAACTTGCCGACCGGCGGGCTCTTCGGCCGCGGCTTCCGCGCGCGGCCGTTCTCGCCGTGCTTGCCGCTCGGCGGTGGCACGGGCGGCACGGGCGGCGTCGGCTTCGGGCTCGTCGGCGAGCTCGCCTTCGCCGCGGCGCTTGTGTTCGTCTTCCGCCTCTTCTCCGCCTCCGGGATCGGCGCCTTCTCGATCATCCCCTTGTCCGCCGCGAACTCCAACATCATCCGCAGCACCCGTCGCGTCTTCAGGATGGTGGGCTCGGCCTTTGCCTTGCCGTTCGCCTTCTTCATGACGCCCTTCGACGCGTTGAAGTCCGCGACCT
>CAZBOK010000246.1:0-7084 GCA_964493525.1 uncultured Phycisphaeraceae bacterium
CATGTCCATCAGCTCGGCGACGCTCTTGAGTGTGTCCTCGTTGTTCGTCTTCCAGAACCAGGTCGCGCGCATCCGCGCGTCGCACTCGATCGGCAGCCAGCGATCGCCGGCCGGGTCGCCGTCGTCGGCGGTGTAGTCGCCCCACCGCTTCGTGCCGAGCTTCACGGCGTTCCACGCCGGGTCCGGCGCGATGCCGTCCTCGTTGCCGACCCAGCGGATCGACGCCTGCGGTCCCTGGAAGACGACCGCGTGCGCGGCGTGTTGCGCGAGCAGGTCGCCGACGTCGAACACCAGGCTGCCGTCGAACCAGACCTCGGTGATGTTGCCGTAGCCCGCGAGCACCTCGGTGAGCTGGCGGCGGAACAGCGCCTCGTACTCCGCCTGCGCCGCGGGAGTCGGCGCGCGCCCGCCGATGTCGATCCCGTGCTTCCCGTCGCGCGGGGAGAGGTACACGCCGAGACCGATGCCGGCTTTCCGGCACGCCGCCGACAGGTCGCGCAGCACGTCGCCCTTCCCGCCGCGCCACGGCGTGTTCTTCACGCAGAAATCGGTCGTGTCGGTCGGCCACCAGCAGAACCCGCCTTCGTGCTTCGCGACGAACACGATCGATCGCGCGCCCATCGACGTCGCGACCGCGACCCACTGTTCGACGTCGAGTGCGCTCGGGTCGATCGAGGACAGCGGGGTCGAGAGATCGTCGGTCTCAGAGTCCTGCCAGGTCTGCGGCGCGAGGTGGACGAACATGCCGACCGCGCGATCGTGCCACGCGAGCTGTTCCGGAGTCGGGCGCGGCAATCGATTCGCAGGATCGGCGGGGTCGGCGTCGTCGAGGAGCGCGAGGCAGACGCACAGCGTCGGGAGCATCATCGCCCCACGATCGCAAACGGCATCCCCGGAGTCACGCGCGACGTCCCGCCTTGCCGTGCGCGCGCCGCCGGCTAGAACCGCTGCTCGGATGCGACTCCCCGGCACCGCGATCGAGATCGACGACTTCCGCCCGACCGACGCGCGTCGCTACGTCCTCACCCACTACCACGCGGATCACCGGCGCGGCCTGCGGATGGGCGACCCGCGACCGATCGTCTGCTCGACGATCACCGCACGCCTGCTGCAGGGGCTGCATCGCGTGCCGCGCCCGTCGATCACGACGCTCGATCCGGGCGGCACTCTCGACCTCGGCGACGGCGTGCGGGTGACGGCGTTCGACGCGAACCACTGCCCGGGCGCGTTGATGCTGTTGTTCGAATCGCACGGCCGACGCCTCCTGCACACCGGCGACTTCCGCTACGTGCCGGAGCACGACCGCCACGCCGAGCTGTTCGACGCGATCGACGTGCTGTTCGTCGACTCCACTTACGGCGCCGGCGTCGGCGTCGGGCACGAGCACCCTCCGCAGGACGAGGCGATCGCGCGGATCGTCGAGCTGGTGCGCTCGCACGCCGACCGCCGCGTGTACCTCGGCCTCTACAAGATCGGGAAGAACCGCATCGTCGAGGCGATCTGGCGCGAGCTCGGCCTGAAGACGTGGCTGACCGACGAGTACCACGAGGTGTACGAGCTGATCGGCATGAGCCACTGCGTGACGGTGCGCGCCACGGAGACCCGCGTGTTCGGATACGGCATGGGGTACTTCCAGCGATCGTTCCACGACCGCCATCCGGGGCACGAGTCGGACAGCATCGTGATCCTGCCGACCGGCTGGCGCGCGGGGCGCGGAAGCGGATCGAACTTCCACTACGTGCCGTACTCGGAGCACAACGGCACCGCGGAGCTGTTGCGGTTCATCGAGCGGGTGAACGCGCGCGAGGTCGTGCGGATCAACGAGCCGACGGCGTGAGTTCCGCGCGCTCGCGGAGACGGCCGGGCGCGAGGACTTCGATCCCGCACGCGGTGGCTTCGCGTCGCCACAGCGGCGCGCGCAGCGTCTTCTCGCCGGTGTCGAGGAGTGCGTCCGCCGAGGTGTAGAGGCCGCCTCGGCGGCGCGCCGCGATCGTCGAGGCGTCGATCAGCACGTCCGGCAGGTCGGCGTCGGGAACGCCGGTTCGCGCGATCGCCTCGCGCAGGAGCGACGTCGTCAGCTCGATGACCTCGCGCGTCGGCGGTTCGATCCGCACGACGAGGCTCACCGGATCGGACGCGCGGAACTCCCGCACGAACTCGGCGACGCGGTTGAGCCAGCCGCGATCGACGACGTCCGCGATCACGAGGAAGCGGGTCGCGTGCGTTCCGTCGAGCGGGAGCGGCGTCGCGTCCGGCCGGAACGTCTCGCGCGCGTCGAGCGGCACGAAGTCCCGCTCGGCGTCGAACGGACGGCGCGTCGCGAGCGCGCGCGCCGGGTAGGGTCCGAGCGCGCCGACGTGCTCCCACTTCGCGCAGAAGTGGCGCCAGTTGTCGTGCATGACGCGCGCGTAGTCGATGCCGAGGTCCGCGAACGTCTTGCTGCCGTGGTGATGGACGAACACGTCGCGAGCGACCGCGAGGCGGAAGCCGGCGCGCAGGGCGCGCAGCGAGAAGTCATCGTCCTCGAAGTTGCCGGGCCAGAAGCGCGTGTCGAACCCGCCGATCGCGTCGATCACCGCGCGCTTCACGAGCACGCAGAGCCCGACGATCCGCGAGAGGAACTGCACCTGCCCCGCGTGCGTGCGCGCGTGCTCCCGCGCGAACGCCGCGAGGTCTTCGCCCGGGTTCTCGACGTCGTACGCGACCGGGATCTCCTGCGGCCCCGACGCGCGGTTCGACGTCGGTCCGACCACTCCGACACGCGGGTCGGCGCCGAACACTGCGAGCATCCGCTCGAGCCAGCCGTCCGTGACGAGCACGTCGTTGTTCATCACGACGACGTGCTCGCCGCGCGCGGCCGCGAGGCCCTGGTTCACCGCGAACGCGAACCCCTCGTTCCGCGCGTTGGTGATCACGCGGACTTCGGGTCGCGCCCGCGCGAGCCCGGACGCGAACTCGGCGAAGTCCGCACGCGATCCGTTGTCGACCAGGATCAACTCGATCGGCGTCTTCGTGTGCCGGAACAGCTCCGCCACGCATCGTCGCGTGACATCGAGCGCATCCTTCACCGGGATGACGATGCTGATCATGACGTCGGCGCCGCCAACAGCTCGCCGATCCGCTGTTGCTCCGAGTCGCCGTTCGCACGCGCGGTGCGCGCGGCCTCGATCAACAGGTCGTACAGCTCGCGCCAGCGCGACGAGTTTCGCTCGACGGTGTGCTCCGAGAGCACGCGCGCCGCGGCGGACTCCGCGATGCGCCGCCGGTCGGCCGGCGACCCGATCAACCGGGCGATCGCCTTGGTCCAGCTCTCGGTGCGCCCGTCGACGAGGATGCCGTCGCGCTCCGACTTGATGACGCCCGCGAACGGGAACGCGGCGCCGAAGATGCCGGGCACGCGACAGGCTGCGAGCTCCATCCACGGACTCGGCGCTCGTGCCGCGATCCGGATCGTCTCGGTCACCGGGACGACCGCGACGTCGAGCCGCGCGTTCAACAATCGCTGGGCGTACTCCGTGAAGAACGGCGTCGCGGCGAGCACCGACGCCTGCGTCGGCAGCGGCGCGTCGTTCGACGTGAACGGGTGGAGCGTCACCAGTTCGACCTTGCCGTGCGATTCGCGTGCGAGCGGCATCGCCGCCTCGAACGCCGCGCGGAACTCGTTCGGCTGCGCGAAGCCGGTGAAGAGGCCGATGCGGAACGCACGGTTCGCCTGCGGCGCCCACGAGAGCGCCGACGGCCAGGTCCGCGTGTCGAGACCGGTCTCGAGGACGACGACGCGTTCCTTCGCGTCGGGCGCGACCTCGCCGATGACCTCGAGCATCACGCGGGTCGGCACCGTCACGGCGTCCGCCGCGGTGATGCCGAACGCGCACTCCGCCGAGGCCGCGGCGTCCTGCTCCAGGAGCCATTCGTCGATCTCGGCCACGACCGGGATGCCGCGCGAGCGAGCGGCGATGATGAGCGGCTCGGCGTTGGCGCGTGCGACGAACTCGCGATGCAGGACCACGAGGTCCGCGGTCTCGATCGCGCCCGCCGCCGCGGTCGCGTCGACGAAGCGCACGCAGTACTCGCCGGACTGCTCGAGCACCGAGAGCGGAGCGCGCAGGCGCTCGTGGGCGACGCGCGACGAGAGCGGCTCGCTCGTGCACACGACGATCCGGCGCACCGACTCCTCGCCGGAGACCGCGCGGACGGCGCGCCGCGCGGACGAGCTGTCGGCGAGCGCGGACACGAGCGGCGAGAAGTCGCTGTTCGTGAAGCGGGCTGCCGCGCGCTTCGCCAACTCCTCGGCAGCATCGCCGTGGCCGGTGCGGTGCAGCGCTTCGATCATGGCGACCGCTTCGCCGTCGGAGGTGACCGCGGCCGCGTAGCTCGCCACGCGCTCGGCGACGCGCGAAGCGTCGCCGTCCTTTTCGAGCGACGCGACGTGGCTGGCGAAGAGGTCGGGGTCGGCGGGGTGGAAGCGTGCCGCGCGGTCGAGCGCCGCCGAGAGCCGGACGCTCTCGCCGATCGACTGCAGGATCGCGACGCGGACGCGGTGTCCGGCGACGCACTCCGGAGCGAGCGTCGCGATGGCACCGGCCAGGCGGTCGGCGGCCGCGATGCAGCCGTTCTTCCACAGCCGGCTCGCGAAGAACGCCGCGTCCTGCGCGCGCTCGGAGTCGAGCGACAGCGCCGCCTCGAACGCGAACGCCACCGCGGCGGGATCACCGTGGTTCGCGGCGAACCGCGCCTGGAGCTGGAAGAGCAGCGCCGCGGCGCGCTTCACGTCCGCGTCGCCGATCTCCTTGCAGGTCTCCTTCGGGCCGCTGGCGAGGAACGAGCGGTAGAGCCGGTCCCAGCGCGCGGCGCAGGTCGTGATCGTGCGGTTCGCCTTGACCGCGTCGAACGCGGCGCGCGCGATCGACCGGCGCAGGCCGCTGTCCTCGATCAAGCGCTCGATCGACGCGACCCACTCGCCCGTCGTGTTGCCCGTGACGATTCCGGTCGCGCCGTTCGTGACCGAGTTGCGGTACGGCGCGACGTCGGAGTACACGCCGGGGATGCCGCAGATCGAGTACTCGAGCCACTTGAGGTCGCTCTTCGCGACGTTGAACGGATGGTCCGTGAGCGGCGCGATCGCGATGTGGATCTCCGCGTCGCGAACGCCGCGCGCGTGCTTCTCGACGTTCGGCTGGCTGCCGCGCACGAGCTTGACGCCCGGGACGTCGGCGAGGTCGTCCGGCAGGAAACCGAAGAAGTGGAACTCGACGCGACCGGCGTACTTCCGCGCGAGGTAGCGGATCGCCGGCTCGACCACCTTCAGGTCGTCGTGGTGCGTCGGCGAGCCGAACCACCCGACGACGAGCGGCGCGCCGGGAGCCGGCTCACGCGCGATGAATCGGTCGCCCCAGATCGCGGGGTTCACGACGTTGTCGAGGACGTGGCACTTGCCCTCGGCCTGGCACTCGTGCTTCGCGAGGCCCGCGGCGAGCGGCTCGGTCGAGCAGGTGATGAAGTCCGCCTTGCGGATGATGTCCTGCATGTCCGGCGCGATGTTCATGCAGTGCGTCCAGACCGGGTTCGAGCGCGGGATGTCGAAGAGCAGGTCGTCGATCTCCCACACCACGACCTTGCCGATCGCGCGTGCCGCGGACACGACTTCCTGCACCAACGTCGCTTCGGCGAATTCGCGTCCGATGACGAAGAGGTCGGCGTCGAGCAGCGACTCAACGTCGATCGTGCGGTCGAAGCCCGACACGAACGTGACCTTCGCGCGCCCCTGCTTCTCGAGCTCGCGCAGCGGATCGAGCAGCCGGAGGCGGACCACGGCCCAGTCGGCCTTCTCGCGATTGAACACGACGACCTTCATCGGGCCGTCGAGGCGGCGGAAATGGATCGCCCACGGCGTGATCGTGTTCGAGTCGAAGCGCAGGTTCGGGAAGTAACCGTTTTGCGCGAACAGCTCGAGCCAGTACTCGCGCGGCCGCACGTTCAGGTGGCTCGGCTCCGCGAAGTCGGTCGGCGTCGAGGAGAACACGATCTCGTCGGCGCGCTTGCAGAGGTTCGCGATGAACGCCGGCGCGTGTTCCTCCGGGACGTGCTCCGCGACCTCGATGCAGGTGACGAGGTCGAAGCGCTCGCCGAACTCGGTGGGCCACGTCGTCGTGGCGTCGACGACGCGGCAGAACGGCTTCATGTCCTCGCGCACTTCCGAGATCGCGTACTCCGAGCCGTCGATGCCGAACGCCTCGACGCCGAGGTCGCGCAGTTGCTCGACCAGGAAGCCCTTGGCGCATCCGACGTCGAGCACGCGCTTCGGCGCGAAGTCCGCGACGAGGCGGCGAGCGAGCGACTGGAAGTGGTTCTGCCACACCACTTCGTCGCGCGTGTAGGCGGCGTTGCCTCCGAAGTGCTCCTTGTTCTCGTAGTACTCGGGGCCGTACTCGAACTTCGCACCGTGCTGGCCGCGCGTGCCGTGACCCGACGTCGATTCGCTCATGGGTAGTTCTCCTCTCGTCCCTGGTTCAGCTCACGAGTCCGTGCGCGGCCAGTTCCTTCGCGGCGGCGTCGAACGTGTCGTTCGCGGTTTGATTGCGGACCCAGTCGACGAGCTCGTCCATGCCCTGCTCGAGCGCGACCTTCGGCGAGTAGCCGAGCTTCTCGCGGATCTTGCTGATGTCGGCGTAGCAGTGGCGGATGTCGCCCTCGCGGAACTGGCGCCGCACGTCGGGCTCTATCGTCGTGCCGAGGTTCTTCTGCAGGCGATCGTTGATCTCGAGGATCGAGACCGCGCGGCCGGTGCCGACGTTCATCGCTTCGTAGTCGCCGGTCGACTTGTCGAGCGCGAGCAGGTTCGCCTGGACGACGTCGGACACGTGGACGAAGTCGCGGGTCTGCAGCCCGTCCTCGTACACGACCGGCGCGTTGTTCGAGAGCAGGCGGCCCGAGAAGATCGCGAGCACGCCGGTGTACGGGTTCGAGAGCTGCTGCCGCGAGCCGTAGATGTTGAAGTAACGCAAGGCGACGGTCGGCAGGCCGTAGGCGCGGCCGAACGAGAGGAACATCTCCTCGTGGTCGCGCTTCGTGACCGCGTAGATCG
>CAZBOK010000247.1:0-7082 GCA_964493525.1 uncultured Phycisphaeraceae bacterium
CGCGAGGTGCTCGACGAGAAGCTCGCGCGCGGCGTCGTGTCGGTGCTGCTGCTCGCCGCCGACGGCATCCACGAGGTGAATCAGGCCTACGGACGACGCGCGGGCGACAAAACGATCGCCGCGCTCGCGCGGCTCGTTGCGCTCGAAGTCGGCGCGGACGGGATCGTCGGCTACGGCGGCGGCGCGACGTTGCTCGTCATCGTCCCCGGCCGGCGCGGCGAACCGGTGCGCGTCCTCGCGGAGCGCCTGCTGCGCCGCGTGCCGTCGTCCGTCACCGCCGGTCCGGAAGGGATCGCGCGGCCGCTCACGATCTCGATCGGCTCCGCGTCGGCGTCGGTCGGCCCGGCCGACGGACTGCTTGCGGAGGCCGAGAAGGCGCTCGCGCTTGCCGCGGGCAACGGCGGCAACCGTCTCGTGGAGGCGTCGACCAGCGCGACGGCGAACGCACGTGCGTAACGCCGAGGAACGCATCGGTCAGGTCGTCGTGCTGCGCATCGATCATCCGATCGACCGCGACCACGCGCAGGAGCTCGAAGGCTGGGCGCAGGATCGTCTCGCGCAGGGCGATCGCTGGCTGATCTGGCACTGCGGCAAGGTGCTGTACTTCGACTCTGTCGGGCTCGAGACGTTGCTCGCGATCACGCGCGCGGTCACCGGCGCCGGCGGCCGCTTCGCGCTCGCCCACGTCGGCACCGACTGCGCGACGACCCTGCGCGTCACGCGCCTCGAGAAGGCGATCGAGCACTACCTCTCGCTCGAGGAAGCGCTCCGCGCGCTGCGGGGGAGGGCCGCGTGAGCCTCGCCGTCTCCGCGCCCGCGCCGCTCGGCAAGCTCCTCGTCGAGAAGAAGCGCATCACGGAGCAGCAGCTCCAGCACGCGCTGACCGAGCAGGCGAAGAGCGGTGGAGAGCGGCTCGGCGAGATCCTGCTGCGCCTCAACCACGTCACCGAGGACGACATCGCGGAAGTGCTCGCGCAGCAGTATTCGCTGCCGCTGGTGAAGCTGAACCGCTTCCTCGTCGATCACGCGATCTTCGACGCCTTCCCGCAGCGCTTCCTCGAGAAGAACGAAGTCTGCCCGATGTTCCGCGTCGAGGACGTGACGACCGTCGCGCTCGCGGACCCGACCAACATCTTCGTGCAGGACGAGATCCGCCGTCTGGTCGGCGGCCGCGTGCAGGCCGTGCTCGCGACGCCGTCGAACATCCGCGAAGCGATCCGCCTGCGTCAGAACCTCTCCGACGCGTTCGGCATCGACGACATCGTGGCGGACGTCGGCGACGACGACATCATGATCGTCGAGGAGAAGAGCCAGGAGCTCGACGGTCTCGAGGAGACCTCCGGGCTCTCGCCGGTGGTGCGGCTCGTCAACTACGTCCTGTTCCGCGCGGCGCAGGACGGCGCGAGCGACATCCACATCGAGATCGACGAGGACCAGCTCCGCATCCGGAACCGCGTCGACGGCGTGCTGCATGAAGTCCTGTCGCCGCCGCGGTCGCTGCACCCCGCGCTCGTGTCGCGCGTGAAGGTGATGGCGAACCTCGACATCAGCGAGCGCCGGCTGCCGCAGGACGGGCGCATCCGCGTCGTGTACGAGCGCCGCCCGATCGACCTCCGCGTGTCGACGTTGCCGTGCCACCACGGCGAGAAGGTCGTGATCCGAATCCTCGATCGCGACGCGATGCTGCTCGACCTCGAAGCGATCGGCGTCGGCCGCGACCTTCTCGCCGAGCTCGACGCGCAGATCCGCCGCCCGCACGGGCTCATGCTCGTGACCGGTCCGACCGGCAGCGGCAAGTCGACGACGCTCTACTCGATGCTGATGCGGATCAAGGATCCGGGACTCAACATCTGCACCGTCGAGAACCCGGTCGAGTTCAACGTGAAGGGCGTGAACCAGGTCCAGATCAACGAGAAGATCGGACTGACATTCGCCGGCACGCTGCGCTCGCTGTTGCGGCAGGACCCGGACGTGATCCTGGTCGGCGAGATCCGCGACCGCGATACCGCCGCGATGGCGGTGCAGGCGTCGCTCACCGGTCACCTCGTGTTGTCGACGATGCACACGAACGACTCGGCGTCGGCGGTCACGCGACTCGTCAACATGGAGGTCGAGCCGTTCCTGGTCGCCGCTTCGGTGCAGGGCGTGCTCGCGCAACGACTGGTGCGGAAGATCTGCGTGGAATGCCGCGAGCCCTGGCACCCGACCGGGTCGGTCGCCGAACGACTCAAGATCCGCGGCTTCCCTGTCGATCGTCTCTCCATCGGCCGCGGATGCGCCAAGTGCCGCAATTCCGGGTATTCGGGCCGGATCGGCGTGTTCGAGATGTTGAACATCGACGACGAGATTCGTGATGCGATCGTCGCTCAGGAGTCGCTGCAAGCGCTCCGCAAGCGACTTTCGGATCGCGGCATGCGCACGCTGTTCGCGGACGGCATCGCGAAAGCGGCCGAAGGCATCACGACGGCGGAAGAAGTCATGCGGGTGACCGAATGACGCCGCACGCACCCGCGCCGCGCGCACTCGGTTCGCGCAACGATCCGCTCCGCGATCGACGATCGACGTCGGCCGCGGTCGCGCGCCTCCCCGCGCACCGCGAGGGCGCGCGGCTGATGGAGCGCCGCGACAGCTCGTCCGGCGTCGCATCGATGGTCGATGCGCGTGCGCGCCCCGGCGCGATCCGTGTCCGCGACAAGCTGTTCTTCTTCTCGCAGCTCTCGGTGATGCTCTCCGCGGGCGTGCCGGTCGCCGTGGCGCTCGACGGCATCGCGCGCCAGAGCGACCGGCTCAAGCTGCGCGCGGTATTGAAGGAAGTGCTCGCCGAGGTCGAAGGCGGCAGCGCGCTGTCCGCCGCGATGATGCGCCACCCGAAGGTGTTCGAGCCGACTGCGGTGCACCTCGTGCGCGCCGGCGAGTCGTGCGGCGACCTCCCCGGGATGCTCGAACGCGTCTGCCAACTGCTCGCGCGCGACTACGAGCTGCGCAAGAAGCTGAAGGGCGCGATCATGTACCCGATGGTGATGCTCGGCCTCGCCGTGACCACCATCGTCTTCCTGTTCACGTTCATCCTGCCGCGGTTCAAGACGCTGTATGCCGGCAAGGAGCAGTTCCTCCCGCGGCCGACGCGGATGCTGCTCCAACTCGGCGAGTTCGTGTCGGCGCAGTGGATCTTGCTGCTGATCGCCCTGGTCGCCGGAATCGTCGGGCTCGTGTTCTTCCTCCGCACGCCGCGCGGGAAGAGCGTGGCGGACATCGTGATGTTGTCGCTGCCGGTGCTCGGTGGAGTGATCCGCAAGTTCTCGCTCGCGCGTTCGGTCCGCTCGCTCGGAGTGCTCCTGCAGAGCGGAGTGCCGGTGCTCTCGGCGATCGAGCTGGCGCGCGATCTCGCGGCGAGCGAGCGACTGAAGAACGCGTGGGAGTACGTGCGCCGTCGCGTCGCCGACGGCGGGCGCATCCACGAGGGAATGGCGGGGCAGGGCTGGTTCCCCGGAACGCTGGTGCAGATGACCGCAATGGGGGAAGCCGGCGGCAGCCTCGAGGCGGTCCTGGTTCGGATCGGCGAGTTCTACGACAAGGAAGCGGAAACCGCGGTCAGCGAGGCGACGGCGCTCATCGAGCCCGCGATGGTCATCATCGTCGGCTGCGTCGTCGGCTTCATCGCGATGTCGATCATGTTGCCCATCTTCAACATGTCCAAGCTGGTGAAGTCATGACAAACCACCGAGCATCTCTCCGCGGCTTCAGCATCGTCGAGTTCGTCCTCGTGATCGCGATCACGGGCATCATCTCGGTCGGCCTCGCGTCGGTCATCGAAGTGCCGCGCGTGTTCCTCGAGCAGCGTCAGAACAGCGGCCCGGACCTTTCATCCACGCAGTCCGCGCTCGCGATGCTGCAGGACGACGTGCAGTTCGCGACCGCGGCGCACGTGGTCGCGGCCGGCCAGCTCGTGCTCGACCGCTCCGACGGCTCGACCGTCACGTGGGACTGGGATGGCGTTCCGACGCATCCACTCACGCGCACCGCCGGCGGGCAAACCGTGGCGCTCGTTCCGTCGGTCGCCTCGGTCACGTTCACTCCGCACTCGTCGACCTACAACCACGCGAGCGGCGACGACAAGCTGTTGGTGCAGACGCCGGTGCAGACCGCACAGTTCGACACGTTCAGCCTGAAGCCCGGATTCGTGCTCGGGAAGGTCATCTTCGGTATGACCAAGGTGAACCTGCTGACCGCATTGAAGAACATCTCCGATTCCGACCGCACCGGCATCTTCTTCGTTCCGACGAACATCGACGACGACCGCGCGACGCTGGCGTCGATCACCGTCAAGCTCCAGCGACTCGGCGCGCGCGATCTCGACGTCCAGGTGTTCGAGGCGAACGCGAGCAAGCTCCCGGTCCGCGCCAATCCGGTTGCGCACGCGGTGGTTCCGAATCGCGCGCTCCCCGTGACGGCGGGCGACGTCACGATCCCGATGTCGTCGCAGCGCAAGCTCGACAAGACGAAGACGTACTTC
Organism: uncultured Phycisphaeraceae bacterium; assembly: GCA_964493525.1. Classification (GTDB taxonomy): domain Bacteria; phylum Planctomycetota; class B15-G4; order B15-G4; family JADJEK01; genus CAZBOK01. The sequence continues at coordinate 4,514 of CAZBOK010000247.1, forward strand.
GTGGAGTTCAAGGCGGTCGGGTCCGGTCTCGCAGCAGGGGTGCAAGCGACTTACCTGAGCAACGGCGCGGCCGCACAGTCGACAGGGTCCAGCCTGTTGGTCTCGACCGACTCCGGGTCCACGTTCGCGCCGATCACCGCCGCGTCCGACGGCAGTCAGACGCAGTTCTCAATGACCGCGGTGAAGGCCGCCGCCCTCGACGACGCGGATCTGCCGCCTTCGAGCGTCATCACGGTGCAGACGCAGGTCGCGATGAGCTTGAAGCTCGCGAACGTCTCCGGCGTCGACACGCTCACGGTGATGTACCCGATGCTGAACGCGATCGCGCAGGTCACGCAGGTCAAATGAACCCGCATCGCGCCGCCCGCAGGCGAGGCTCGATCCTCGTGCTGGCGCTGCTCGCTTCGGCGGCGGCGTCGATCGCCGGCATGTGGTTGATCACCACGTCCGACCTGCGCGTGCGCGCGAATCGCTACCTCGTCATCGCGTCGGACGCGTCGCGCATCGCCACGTCGGGTCTGCAGTTCGCGCGCATCCAGCTCGACCGCAACATGGGATGGTCCGGCGCGAACATCGCGACACCGATCGACGGGTGGTCGGGACGGATGCTGATCGCGTCCCAGCCGACGACTTGGTCGTGCGCCCACGTGTCGATCACGGGCTTCCTGAACTCGGGCCAGCAATCGGTCCACGCGAACCTCCGCGCGGTGCCGCATCCGACGCTCGACTACAACTTCGCCTCGGGCACGACTGTGACGTTCACCGACGCGGTGGTCGCCGGCCGATTCCGTGCGAACGGCGCGGTGAACTGCGTCGGCAACGTCGACTTCTCCGGCGTGATCACCACGCCGAGCGGCAGCTCGGTGAGCGGACAGATCGACTCGACGCAGGTCGTGTATGCACAGAGCGCGCTCTCGCAGCCGACGGTGAGCCTCTCGACTTACCAGTCGATCTCGTCGCCGATGCTCGGCGTGCCGCGGCAGCCGGGCAACGGCCCGTACCTGTTCGACCACGTCTCGCTGACTCCGTCCGCGAACCCGTACGGCGGGACGAACGCCTCCGGCGCGTACCTGTTCGATGCGGGCGGTGCGAACGTGACGATCCAGGACGTCTACCTGCGCGGCACGCTGACGATCCTGAACGCGGGCACCGTGCAGGTCGGCAACGGCTTCAACGCGGACCGTGTCGACGCCTCGCTGGCGACGATCGTGGTGCAGGGCGCGATCGACATGCACCTCGAGACCGACCTGAACGAGACGTACCTGCTCACCGATCTGAATGGCGACGGCGACATGCTCGACGTCTTCACTCCGCAGGTCACCGGACTCGTGTTCGCGACCGGCGACTTCAAGGGCACCTACGGCGGCAGGATCAACGGCTCGGTGCTCGCCCACGCGATCGAGATCGTCGGCAACTGCGACGTCGGCGAGTGCGCGTCCCTGTTGACCCAGCCGGTGCGCGAGTTCATCACGCACGGCCCGTGGGAGATCGTGGTCGGAAGCATCGGGAGCGGCACATGACCGCGAGCGGAACCACCGTCATCACGCGGATGCCCGCGCAAACGCCGCAGGAGCAGATCGAGAAGCTCTCGACCGACCTGAACGACGCGTACGAGGCGCTGACTCTCGTCTACCGCACCGTGTCGAGCCTCGGTTCGCTGTTCCGACTCGACGACATCACCGCGTACCTCGTGAACCGGGCCGTGGAAGCATCGGAGGCGGCGCGTGCCGGCCTGTACCTGGCGCGCGTCGACGGAACGTTCGAGCTGGTCTCGGAGCGCGCGAACATCGCGGAGTGCCTCGAAGAAGGAGCGGTCCGGCGGTTCGCCGACGTCGGCAAGCCGGTGTTCCATTCGGGCTCCCACGCCGCCGAGTTCCTGACCAATCGCGCGCCGACCGGCGCGCAGGTGATGGCGGCCCCGCTCGAGACCGGCGGCCGTGTGCTCGGCGTGCTCGTGCTCCTGCGCGACGGCGAGGAGCGGTACACGACGTCGGAAGCGAAGCTCGTCGGCGCGCTGTGCGGACTCACTGCGGTCGCGGTCGCGAACTTCCAGCATTACCGCGCGGTCAGCTACGAGCGCGCGATGCTCGAAGGAGTGATCCGCGAGATCGGCGACGGCATCGTGATCGCCGACCGCGAGTGGCGGTCACACCTCACCAATGCGGCGGCGCGCGGCTGGCTCGGCGTGACGACCGACGACCCCGAGGGGTACGACGTGCTCGACCGCCTCGGTTCGTTCGAGCTGTCGACCGACGCGGCGAAGCTCCGCGCCGCGCAGGACGAAGCGCCGGACTTCCTCGCGATGAGCCGCGACTCGCGGCGGCCGCTCGTCCTCGAATGCAAGCTGTTCCGCGCGTTCCTCGGCGCCGAAGGCGAGCGGATCCTCGTGCTCCGCATGCGCGACGTCACGCGCGAGCATCGCGAGGCCGAGGCGCAACGCGACTTCATGTCGATCGCATCGCACAAGCTGCGCACGCCGCTGGCGAAGATCATGGGTCTCCTGCCGCTCGCGCGCGATCCCGACGCCGACGCGGAGACGCGCAACTACGCGTTCGGCGGCATCGAACAG
>CAZBOK010000248.1:0-6915 GCA_964493525.1 uncultured Phycisphaeraceae bacterium
GGAGAGCAGGAACGAACCGAGCACGAGCGCGCCGCCCGCGGCGAGGTAGGCGGTCGCGAGGTCCATGCGCTCCGCGACCGCGCCCCACGCGGCGCTGCCTCCCATGATTCCCGCCTGCAGCACGAGGAGGTACACGGCGAGCGCGCGGGCGCGGACCCACGACGGGCTCACGCGCTGCGCGCTGATGTTCAGCGTCGACAGGACCGAGATCCACGCGGTGCCGCCGATGAAGAAGATCGGCGCGAGGATCCACAGGTTGCGCGTCGCCCCGATCGCCATGCAGACGACGCCGAACACGATCGACCCCGCGGTCACGATCGCGTCGCTCGACCAGCGCGCGCGGATGCGATCGAGGAACGCGGCCGCCGACACCGCGCCGAACCCGAGCGACCCGAGCAGGAGTCCGTAGGCGAGCGCGCCGCCGGTCGTCTCGCGCGCGAGCACCGGCAAGAGCGCCATCACGATGCATGCGCACGAGATGAACGTGGCCACGCGCACCAGCACGCGCTTCAACGGCGGGCTGTGGCGCGCGAAGCGCAGACCCGCCTTCGTCGCGCTGAAGATCCGCTCGGCGGGCAGCACGGTGACGACGCGCTCGCGCCGCCAGAACGCGAGCGCGACGATGACGCCGACGAACGAGACCGCGTCGATCGTGAACACCGCGGCCGGACCGATCGCGGCGACCAGGATGCCGCCGAGCGCCGGCCCCGCGACGCGCGCGATGTTGAACCCGACGCCGTTCAACGTGATCCCGGCCGCGAGCTGGTCCTTCGGCAGGATCTCGGGCGGCAGCGCGTACCACGCCGGATCGTTCAGCGAGACGACCACGCCGACGACGAACGCGAAGGCGAGGAGTCGGCCGGGCGTCATCGCGCCGCCGAGCGTGACGAACACGAGCCCGAGCGCGACGACCACCAGCGCGGCTTGCGTCACCAGCAGGAGCTTCCGTCGATCGACGACGTCCGCGAGCGCGCCGGCCGGCAGCCCGAGCAGGAAGAACGGCGCGCTCTCCGCGGTCGCGAGCAGCGCGACGATCAACGGCGATGCCGCCATCGTCGTCATCATCCAACCCTGCGCGACGTCGGTCATGAACGACCCGACGTGCGACACGAGCGCGCTGATCCAGATCCAGCGGAACACCGGGTGGCGCAGGGGCGCGAGCGCAGAGGCGCGCGGCGCGGTCGACGGAGCGGGAGACTCGGTCACGGCCGACACGCTACCGGCGGACGTCTCGCGTCGCGGTGCTTGATCCGGTCGGTGCGTGTCCGGATGCTCTCGCCCCAATGAACCCGACAATCGCAGTTCCTCGATCGATCGGCCGAATCCTCGCGCCGATCGCGCTCCTGTCGCTCGCAACCTGCGGCGTCCGGCTGGCTCGGTCGCCCGCCGATGGACCGGCGCCGTTCGACGTCGTGATCCGTCACGGCACGATCTACGACGGCTCCGGCGGCGCCCCGCGCACGGCCGACGTCGCGATCGACGGCGACGTGATCGTCGCGATCGGCGATCTCGCGCAGGCGCGCGGGGAGCGCGAGATCGACGCGACCGGCCTCGCCGTCGCGCCCGGCTTCGTGAACATGCTGTCGTGGTCGAACGAATCGCTGATGGTCGACGGCCGCGGCGAGAGCGAGATCCGCCAGGGCGTGACGCTCGAGGTGATGGGCGAAGGCGAATCGATGGGGCCGCTCAACGCCGAGATGAAGCGCTTCGGCGAGCAGATGCAGGGCGACATCAAGTACCCGATCACGTGGACGACGCTCGGCGAGTACCTCGAGATGCTCGAGTCGAAGGGCGTCGCGCCGAACGTCGCGTCGCTGGTCGGCGCCACCACGCTGCGCGAACACGAAGTCGGCTTCGCCGACCGCGCGCCGACTCCGGACGAGCTCGCGCGCATGCAGGCGCTCGTCCGCGACGCGATGGAAGAAGGCGCGCTCGGGGTCGGCTCGTCGCTGATCTACGCGCCCGCGAGTTACTCGAAAACCGACGAGCTGATCGCGCTGTGCCGCGCTGCCGCGCCGTACGGCGGCATCTACATCTCTCACATGCGCAGCGAAGGGAACCGGCTGCTCGAGGCGGTCGACGAGCTGATCACGATCGCGCGCGAAGCCGGCGTTCGCGCCGAGATCTGGCACCTGAAGCAGGCGGGGAAATCGAACTGGGGGAAGCTCGATCCCTTGATCGCGAAGGTGGAAGCGGCGCGGCGCGAGGGCCTCGCGATCACCGCCGACATGTACACCTACACCGCCGGTGCGACCGGCCTCGACGCTTCGATGCCGCCGTGGGTGCAGGAAGGCGGTTACCCGAAGTGGCGCGAGCGGCTGATGGATCCCGCGCAACGCGCGCGCGTCGTCGAGGAGATGAAGACGCCGCAGGATCAATGGGAGAACCTCCTGCTCGCTGCGGGCAGCCCGGACAACGTGCGGCTCGTCGCGTTCAAGAACGACGCCCTGAAGCCGCTCACCGGCAAGACGCTCGCCGAGGTCGCGAAGATCCGCGGCAAGTCGCCCGAGGAGACCGCGTGCGATCTCGTCGTCGAGGACGGCAGCCGCGTCGGCACGGTCTACTTCCTCATGTCGGAGGAGAACGTCGCGAAGCAGATGACGATCCCGTGGGTGAGCTTCGGCTCCGACGAAGCGGCGCAGGCGCCGGAGGGCGTGTTCCTCGAGTCGAACCCGCATCCGCGCGCCTACGGCAACTTCGCGCGCGTCCTCGGCAAGTACGTGCGCGACGAGCATCGCCTCTCGCTCGCGGAAGCCGTGCGTCGGCTCGCGGCGCTGCCGGCCGAGAACCTGCGCATCGATCGGCGCGGCATGCTGCGCCCGGGATACTTCGCCGACGTCGCGGTCTTCGATCCCGCGAAGATCGCGGACCACGCCACGTTCGACCAGCCGCATCAGTACGCGACCGGAATGATCCACGTGTTCGTGAACGGCGTGCAGGTGTTGAAGGACGGCGAGCACACCGGCGCGACGCCCGGCCGCTTCGTGCGCGGGCCGGGCTGGCGCAAGCGCGCGTGAGGCTCGCGACGCCGCGGGACGCCGATCAGTCCGGCAGTGCGGCGAATGCGCCCGAGAGCTTGGTCGTGAACTTGTGCCCGTCCGCCTTGTTGGTCCACTTCCCCTTCAGCGCGCCGTGGATCGCTTCGTCGGTCATCTGGATGTGTCGCAGGCCCATGCTCTTCACGACCGCGTTCGGTCCGAACTCCGAGGCGATGAACACCTCCGCGGGTGCCGACAGGTCGGCGTTCCATTCGTTCTTCGAGCTCTTGAACGACCAGGCGCCGGGGCCGCTCGGGATGAAGAACGACGTCGCGACCGTGTGATCGGAGAGGAACGTGAACGTGTCGAACCCGGCGACCGCATCGACGCCCCCCGCGCCTTCCGCGTTCTTCACGTTGAAGTAGTCGACCGAGTCCCACACATCGACGACATCCATCTCGGCGGCGCGCAGCAGCGCGAGCGTGCCGAGAACGATCGATGCAGCGATTGCGGTCCGTGACGCCATGACGACCTCCGGGGTTCGAGGGAATCGAGGGCGGAATTCTAGGATCGCGTCCGCTCGTCCTGGACGGTGCGAGCCATGGACATCGACCGCATGCGCATCGTGATCATCGGCAACTCCGGCTCCGGCAAGTCGACGCTCGCGGCGAAGATCGCGGCGAAGCGCGGGCTGCCGCTCCTCGAGCTCGACTCGATCGTCTGGGAGCCCGGCAAGGTCGCGGTGATGCGCCCGCGCGCCGCGATGTCGGCCGACCTCGCGCGCTTCGTCGCGGTGCACGACGAATGGGTGATCGAAGGCTGCTACGGCGACCTCGCGGCCGAACTCCTGCCGCACGCGACCGAGCTCGTGTTCCTCGACCTGTCGCGGGAGCAGTGCATCGAGCACGCCCGCTCGCGGCCGTGGGAGCCGCACAAGTACGCGACGAAGGAAGCGCAGGACCGGATGCTCGCGCCCTTGCTCGAGTGGATCGACGGCTACTTCACGCGCGACGACCAGTGGTCGCACGCGGCGCACGCGCGGTTGTTCGATGCGTTCGCCGGGAAGAAGCGACGCCTCACGCGGCCCGCGACCGACGCGGACGCGTGAACGCGCGCGTCAGAAGCACTCGAAGTAGGTGCACGGCGCGCCCGGCGGATTCACCGTCAGCGTGACGCGGTTCGAGAGGATCGCGCCGCCCGGCGGCGACGCGGCGGCCTGGAAGTGCACCGTCGCGCCGATGATCGCCGCGTTCGACGGCAGGAAGAACCGCAGCGCCTCGCACACCGCCGTCTTGTTGCCGCTCGCGAACACGAACAGCGTCGAGGGATCGAGCAGGAACGTCCCGATCGACGGCGTCACCGGCACGACCGCGGTGCCGAGCGATCCGAACACGATGAAACTCCCCGACGTCGGCGAGGGGCACATGTCGAGCGACATCTCGCACCCCGGGCGCGTGTTCGGGCAGATCGACAACTGGAACGGGTTGGTGACGATCGACGACGCGAGCACCGACATGCACGGCGCGTCCGAGTAGGCGCCCGTCACGCGCACCGGCGTCCCGATGAGCAGCGGGTTGATCGGCGTGGCCGACGCGATCCCGACCGGCGTCCCTTCGATGACGAGCGTCGCGGGCGGGCACGCGGAGCCGTTCACGAGTCGGCCGGAGATCGTGATGGCCGGCGGCGCAGCGAGCGCGGCGGTCGTGACGGCGGCGACGGCGACGAGCGGGACGAGCTTGCGCATGACTTCCTCCGTGAGCGGGGCGGGCATGGTAACGGTCGCGTCGTCGCCGACGCGGGCCGGCTCTACAGTGGCGTCCCTCCCCGATGACGAACGCATCGACCGATTGGATCGACGAGGCCGCAGCGCTCCCGATCGCCTTCGCGCAGGTGCGCGAGGATCCGGAGCTCGACCGCGAGGTCGTTCGGCGACTCGCGCGGAGCGCGCGCGTGATGATGGTCGCGTCCGGCGGATGCACGGCCGCGCTGCTCGCGACCGTCCCGTCGATCGCGTTCCTCGAGCTCGTCGACCCGAATCCGGCGCAGCTCGCGCTGACGCGGCTGAAGCTGCGCCTGCTCGCGCGACACGAGCCCGCGGAACGAGCGGCGCTCGTCGGCCGCGCGCCGATGGACGAGCGCCTCCGTCGCGAGCGGCTCGCGATCGAGCTGGATGCGCTCGGACGAGCGGCGGACGCGCTCGGACCGCGGGACGTCGTCGCGCGGCTCGGCCCCGACCACGCGGGCCGGTACGAGCTCCTGTTCGCCGCCCTGCGCGCCGCGCTCTCCGGCGAGCGCGGCGCGATCGCATCGCTCCTCGCGCTCGACCGGCCGGACGAGCAATCGCGCGCGGTCGCTCCCGAATCGGCGCTCGGCAGGCGCATCGACGCAGCGTTCGACGAAGTGCTCGCGCTCGCCGTGCTGGTGCGACTGTTCGGCGCCGAGGCGACGCGCAACGCGGCAATGCCGTTCGCGCGGCACTTCGCCGCGCGGCTGCGCGCCGTGCTCGCGACGCTGCCCGCGCGCGCGAACCCGTGGCTGTGGCAGATGCTCGCGGGCCGCGATCCGGCGGCGTGCGGTGCGCCGTGGCTCGCGCTGCCGTCGTCGGCGTTCGCGAGCCCGGAGGTCGTCGAGACGAACCGGCCGATGCTGGACGCGCTGCGCGCGGCGCCCGCGTCCTCGTTCGACTTCGTGCACCTCTCGAACATCCTCGACTGGCTCGACGCGGACACCGCCGCGGCGACGCTCGACGCGGCGGCGCGCGCGCTGCGGCCGGGCGGGTTCACGCTGATCCGCCAACTGAACTCGACGCTCGAGATCCCGCGGCTCGGGCCGGCGTTCGAATGGCTCGCGGCCGACGGCGAGCGCTTGCTCCTTCGCGACCGCAGCTTCTTCTATCGCGCGCTGCATCTCGGGCGGCGCCGATGAGCGTTCGCGTGATCACCTCGACCCCGCCGTCCGAACTCGCGCGCGCGCTCGAGCGGTTCGAGGAGCGGTTCACGTATCCGCTCGGCCCCGGGCGGTCGTTCCGGATCTCGCACGGCGACGACTACCCGCGGTTCTTCCGAGCCATGGGGGCCACGGGCGACGCCGCGTGCTTCGTCACGGAGAACCGCGCGGGCGTGATCGGCGTGCTCGGCGCCGCGCTGCGCCGGCTCACGCGGCCGGACGGCGGTGAAGCTCCGGTCGTGTACCTCGGCGACCTGAAGATCGATCCGTCGGCGCGCGGCGGGTTCGCGCTCCTCTCGCTCGCGCGCGCGGTGTCGGAGTGGGCGCGCGGCCGCGCCGCCGCCGCGTTCGCCGTCGTGATGGACGGGACGGCGGTCACGCCCGCCGCCTACACCGGCCGCGCCGGCCTGCCGCCGTTCGCGGCGATCGCGCACGTCGACGTCCTGCGCATCCCGACCGACGGCGTCGTTCCGGCGTCGCACCCGGCGGCGGATGCAGCGGCCGCGACGACCGCGTTCGCGCGCCTGGCGGCCGGCCGCTTCGTCGCGCACGGCGGACGTCCCGAGGAGCGCTCGGAGATCGCGCCGGCGTGGAGCCTCGCAGCCGACGGCGGCGCAGTCGGCCGCATCGAGGACACGCGGCGCGCGAAGCGATTGATCGCGGACGACGCCGGCGAGCTGCGGTCCGCGCATCTCTCGCGCTTCGCGTATCGCGACGCGGCGGCCGGCGTCCGCTTCCTCGCGTCGTGCGTCGCGCACGCGGCGGCGCTCGGATTCCCGGCGCTGTTCGTCGCGATCGATCGCGCGGACGCCGCCGACTTCCTGCGCGGGCTCGCGCGGCCGGATATCGTCGTCGCGCCCGCGACGGTGTTCGCCACCGGGCTGCCGGCCGGCGGGCGATGGATCGTCGACACGGCGGAGATCTGACCATGACCGAGACACAGCGCGCGAACCGCGCCCCGCGCGTGACCGCGCGCGCGATCGAATTCCTG
>CAZBOK010000249.1:0-302 GCA_964493525.1 uncultured Phycisphaeraceae bacterium
GAAGAACGGCACCGGCGCGAGGAACACGAAGAGCGGCAGCGCCAACGCGTTGGCGAGGTCGATCGCGACGTCGAGCGCCGGGTTGTCGACGCCGCGCTGCGCGCGCTGCATCCAGTACACGACGGCGCGCCCATCGGCCGGGATCGGACGATCGTTCCGCAACCGGCAACGGCGGTCGCCGGCGAGCAGCGACTCGAGGAGTGGGTGCATGGGTTCCTACCTACGCAATTCGCCGCATGACCCGAAGGCTCAACGGTAGGAACCCACCGCAGCCGCAGGCTGCGGCGGCGCGAAGCGCCGTG
>CAZBOK010000249.1:402-6912 GCA_964493525.1 uncultured Phycisphaeraceae bacterium
CCGAGGTTCCGCGCGAAGTCGCGGAGCCTCGGTTGCCCGCAGCTCGTTCACTGCCCGTCACCTCGTTCGTTGGCATGCAGTCCGTTCCTACCTACGCGATTCGCAGCATGTCCCGAAAGCTCAACGGTAGGAACCCACCGCAGCCGCAGGCTGCGGCGGCGCGAAGCGCCGTGTTCACAAGGTCGAGTCCGAGGTTCCGCGCGAAGTCGCGGAGCCTCGGTTGCCCGCAGCTCGTTCACTGCCGGTCACCTCGTTCGTCGATGCTCGAACGTCACGCGGTCCAGAGGACGGCGCGCGCGCACCGATATACTCGACGCATGGCGAGATCGCGCAAGCCCGCAGCGGGACGGAAGACGACGAAGGCGGCCGCCGAACCCGCGCAATCGGGGACGGCGCTCGAACGCGAGCGCGAACCGGCGAAGCCGACGCCCGCGCCGCCGGCGGCGCTGCTCACGGCCGACGACATCTACCTCTTCAATCAGGGGTCGCACTTCCGGCTGTACGAGAAGCTCGGCGCGCACGCGATCCGCGTGGACGGCAAGGACGGCGTGTTCTTCGCGGTCTGGGCGCCGAACGCCGCGCGCGTCTCCGTGATCGGCTCGATGAACGACTGGCGGCCGGGAGTGCACGTGCTCGCGCCGCGCGGCGACAGCGGCATCTTCGAAGGCTTCTTCGCCGGCGTCGATTCCCGCGCCTGGTACAAGTTCCGCGTCGAGTCGAAGCACGCCGGCTACGCGGCCGACAAGTCCGACCCGTTCGCGTTCGCGCAGGAGATCGCCCCGCGCACGGCGTCGCGCGTCACCGACCTCGGCTTCGAGTGGAACGATCGCGCGTGGATGCAGGGCCGCGCCGCGAAGCAGCGGATCGACGCGCCGATCTCGGTGTACGAAGTCCATCTCGGCAGTTGGATGCGCGGCGAGAACGGCCGCCACCTGACCTACCGCGAAATCGCTCCGCGCCTCGCCGAGTACGTCACGCGCCTCGGCTTCACGCACGTCGAGCTGCTCCCGATCCTCGAACATCCGTTCTATGGGTCGTGGGGTTACCAGGTCTCCGGGTACTTCGCGCCCACGTCGCGCTTCGGGTCGCCGCAGGACCTGATGTTCCTGATCGACACGCTCCACCGCGCGGGCGTCGGCGTCTGGCTCGACTGGGTCCCCGCGCACTTCCCGGCCGACGAAGCGGCGCTCGGCTACTTCGACGGCACCTGGCTCTACGAGCACGCCGATCCGCGCAAGGGTTTCCATCCGGATTGGAAGACCAAGATCTTCAACTTCGGCCGCGCGGAGGTGCAGAGCTTCCTGATCTCGAGCGCGCTGTTCTGGCTCGACAAGTACCACTTCGACGGACTCCGCCTCGATGCCGTCGCGTCGATGCTCTACCTCGACTACTCGCGCAAGGAAGGCGAGTGGATCCCGAACGAGCACGGCGGGAAGGAGAACCTCGAAGCGATCGCGTTCCTGCGCCGCCTGAACGAGGTCGTGTACCAGCAGTACCCCGGTGTGCAGACGGTCGCGGAGGAATCGACGTCGTGGCCGATGGTGAGCCGGCCGACGTACCTCGGCGGCCTCGGCTTCGGCCTGAAGTGGGACATGGGCTGGATGCACGACACGCTGAACTGGTTCAAGGCCGACCCCGTCGTCCGCAAGCACCAGCACAACCAGGTCACATTCCGCCACGTGTACTCGCACTCCGAGAACTTCCTGCTCGCGCTGTCGCACGACGAAGTGGTGCACGGCAAGGGCTCGCTCCTGAACAAGATGTCGGGCGACCTCTGGCGGAAGTTCGCGCACCTGCGGCTGCTCTTCGCGTGGATGTGGGCGCAGAACGGGAAGAAGCTCCTGTTCATGGGCTGCGAGTTCGGCCAGTGGCGCGAGTGGAACCACGAGGCGGAGCTCGATTGGCGCTCGCTCGACGATCCGCGCCACGAAGGCGTGCAGCGCCTGGTCGCCGCGCTCAACCGTCTCTACCGCGACCGCTCGGCGCTGCATGAACAGGATTGCGCGCCCGGCGGTTTCGAGTGGATCGACTGCACCGACGTCGAGCAGAGCGTGGTCGCGCTGCTGCGCAACGGCAAGGCGCGCGGCGACGACGTCGCGGCGATCTTCAACTTCACGCCCGTCCCGCGCGACAACTACCGCGTCGGAGTCCCGCGCCGCGGTCCGTGGCGCGTCGTGCTCGACACGGACGACCTCGAGTTCGGCGGCAGCGGCTACGCACGCACGCTGCAGTTCGAGGCCGAGCCGGTCGAATGCCACGGCCGCAAGCACTCGATCGTGGTGTCGCTCCCGCCGCTCGGCGCGCTGTTCCTCGAGAACGATTCTCCGCCCGACCCGGAGCCGGTCGCGACCGTGCCGGTGCCCGCGCCGTGACGGCCCGCGACGCGCGCGTCTGCATCCACGGGCACTTCTATCAGCCGCCGCGCGAGAACCCCGGACTCGAGACGGTCGAGCGCGAGGAGAGCGCGGCGCCCTGGCACGACTGGAACGAGCGCATCACCGCCGAGTGTTACGAGCCGAACACCGAGGCCCGCATCCTCGACGGCGAGGACAAGATCGCGCGGATCGTGAACAACTGGGCGCGCATCGCGTTCGACGTCGGGCCGACGCTGTTGTCGTGGCTCGAGCGCGCGCGGCCCGCGGTGTACCGAGCGATCCTCTCCGCCGATCACGATTCGCGCGCGCGGTTCTCCGGCCACGGCAATGCGATCGCGCAGGCCTATCACCACGCGATCCTCCCGCTCTGCTCGACGCGCGACAAGCGCACGCAGATCGCGTGGGGCGCGCGCGATTTCGAGCTGCGCTTTTGCCGGAAGACCGAGGGGATGTGGCTGCCCGAGACGGCAGTCGACCTCGAATCGCTCGAGATCCTCGCCGATCACGGCGTCGCGTTCACCGTGCTCGCGCCGCGGCAGGCGCGCCGCGTGCGCGCGTCCGCGACCGCGCCGTGGCGGGACGTCGGCGCCGGCGCGTCGGGCGCGCTCGACACGCGCCATCCGTATCGCGTCCTCCTGCCGTCGGGTCGTTCGATCGCGGTGTTCTTCTATGACGGCCCGATCTCGCAAGCGATCGCGTTCGAGGACGTGCTCGGCAGCGGCGCGCGGTTCCAGAAACGTCTGCTCGACGCGTTCTCGCGCGGCGCGACGGCGCACCCGCCGGAGATCGTGTCGGTCGCCGTCGACGGCGAGACGTTCGGTCATCACCACAAGTTCGGGGAGATGGCGCTCGCGTGGACGCTCGACGCGATCGACTCCGGATCCGGCCCGGGCGCGGTGCGGCTGACGAACTGGGCCGAGTTCCTCGCCGACCATCCGCCGACCGCCGAGGTCGAGATCGTCGAGAACAGCTCGTGGAGCTGCGCGCACGGCGTCGATCGCTGGCGCGGCGGCTGCGACTGCGGCGCCGATCCCGCGCACGGAGCGGCGTGGCGCCAGCCGCTGCGGGACGCGCTCGAGTTCCTGCGCGATCAGATCGCCGCGCCGTTCGAGGAAGCGGGCGCGCGCCTGTTCATCGACCCGTGGGCCGCGCGCGACGCGTACGTCGACGTGATCGTGCGCCGCTCGCCCGAGACGATCGACGCGTTCTTCGCCGAGCACGCGCGCGCCGCGCTGTCGGCCGCCGACCGCGAGCGCGCGTTGCGGTTGATGGAACTGCAGCGGAACGCGCTCCACATGTTCACGAGCTGCGGCTGGTTCTTCGCCGACGTCGCCGGCCGCGAGGGGCGGCTCGTGCTCGCGTTCGCCGATCGCGTCATCGAGCTCGGTGAGGCGCTGTTCGGGCAGGATCTGAACACCGAGTTCCGCGCGCGGCTCGCGCGCGCCAAGAGCTCGGACCCGGAGGTGGGCGACGCGCGCGTGCTGTACGAGACGCGCGTCCGACCGCGCCGCGCCGACGCCGCGCGCGTCGCGACCAACGCCGCGATCGCCGTGTTGTTCGACGACGCCGACCCGGCGCGCGAGCTGCCGGCGTTCGCGGTCGCGGCCACCGAAGTGACGCGCGAGCAGAACGGCCGCGCGACGCTCGCGATCGGCAAGCTCTCCGTTTCCTCGCGGGTGACGCTCGAGCGCGACCGGTTCGCGTTCGCCGCCGCGTACCTCGGCGGACATCGCGTGTCGGCGGGCATCGTCCCGATCGATGACGGGACCGGAACGACGATCGGCGACGAGCTGCTCGTCGCGTTCCGCTCGGGCGACTTCCCGCTGTTCCTGAAGGAGCTCGACCGCGTGCTGCCCGGCGCGGTGCACTCGCTGCGATCCTTGCTCGAGGAAGACCGCCTGCGCGTCGTCGCGCGCATCCTCGAGCGGACCGTGACGGAGGTCGAGTCGGAGCTGATCCGCATCCACTCGGACCAACGCCCGCTGCTGCGATTCCTCCACGACCTCGCCGTGCCGCCGCCGCGCGCGCTCGAGGTCGCCGCCGAGTTCGCGCTGAATCGCGAGCTGAAGGAGGCGTTCGACGCGCGGCCCGTCGACGCCGAGCGCGTGAAGAACCTGCTGCACGTGAGCCGCGCCGAGAACATCACGCTCGCGGCGCGCGAGCTGTCGTTCGCGTTCGAGCGCGCCGTCGATCGCGTGATCGGCCGCGCGGCGGAGCAGCTCGAGAACCTCGAGCTGCTGCAACGGCTCGAGCAGTTGGTGCGGCTCGGCGTCGATCTGCCGTTCGCCGTCGAGCTGCGCCGCGTGCAGAACTTCTGCTGGCGGCTCGTGACCGATCATCTCCCCGCCGCGCGCGCGCGATCGCGGCGCGGCGACGTCGATTCGGTCGAGTTCGTGCAGCGCATCGAGACGCTCGCGCGGCTCGTCCGTGTGCGCATCGGTTCCGAAGCGCGCGAGCCGTCGCGATGACGCGGGCGCCGCGCGCGACCTATCGGGTCCAGCTCGCCAAGTCGTTCCCGCTCGACTCCGTCGCGGCGATCGTTCCCTACCTCGCGTCACTCGGCATCTCGCACGTCTACCTCTCGCCGCTGTTCCGCGCCCGCTCCGGATCGCAACACGGTTACGACGTCGTCGACCCGAACGAAGTGTCGCCGGATCTCGGCGGCATCGACGCGCTGCGACGGCTCGCGGACACCGCGCGCGCCGCGGGACTCGGCCTGATCCTCGACGTCGTCCCGAACCACATGGCGGCGTCGCCGGAGAACCGCTGGTTCGCCGACGTGCTCGAAGGCGGGCGCGAGTCGCCGTTCGCACGCTTCTTCGACGTCGATTGGGACGCGCGCGCGGCGACGACGGGCGGCCGGATCGTCCTGCCGCTCCTCGACGAGCCGCTCGACGTAGCGATCGCGCGCGGACGGTTCGCCGTGATCCTCGAGGACGCCGGGCTCGTCGTGGCGACGCCGTGCGGGACGCTGCCGCTCGCGCCGTCGACGTGGGACGCGGTGTTCGCGCCGGGGCGCGTCCGGTTCGGCGCGGCGCTCGGCTCCGGCGCGGCGGAGCTGCACGAGCTCGAGCGATTCCTCGCGTCGGCGGCGAAGCTGCGCGCCGACGTGACGACCAACGCGTTCGGCGATCTCGAAGCGTTGCACGTCGCGCGCCGCCGGGTCGTCGCCGCGTTCCGCGCCGCGCTGGGGAGATGGCCGCTCCTCGCGACGTTCATCACCGAGCGGCTCGCGGCCGTGAACTCGGAGCCCGAGCGCCCGCGACTCGCCGCGCTGCTCGACGCGCAGCGCTGGCGGCTCGCCTGCTGGAAGGACGCGAAGGGGACGCGCAATTTCCGGCGCTACGCCGACATCGACGACCTGATCGCCGTGGACGTCGACGACGAGCACGTGTTCCGCGCGACCCACGCGCTCGCGCTCGGCCTGGTCGCCGATGGCGTCGTGGCCGGACTGCGCGTGGACCACGTCGACGGTCTCGCCGACCCGGTCGGGTACTTCGCGCGACTCGCGCGCGGCGTCCGGCTGGAAGCGGGATCGCGCGCGTGGATCGCCGCCGAGCACTTCGTGCGGCCCGGCGCGGCGCCGCCCGCGGAGTTCGGCGTGCCGGCGACCACCGGTTACGACTTCCTCGCCGCGATCACGCGGTTCCAATCGCACGCGCCCGGCGTCGCCCGGCTCGCCGGGATTGCGGCCGAGAGCGGCGTGACGCCGATCGATGCGGTCGCCGCACGCCGCGAGATGCTCGACACGCTCCTGTTCGACGAACGCGACCGCCTCGTCGATCGCCTGGCCGCGCTCGCCACGGAGTCGCCGGCCGCGGGCGAGCTGCCGCGCCCCGCGCTCGATCGCGCCGTCGTCGCGCTGACCGCGCGACTGCACGGCGGGCGGACGTTCGTGCGGCCCGGCCAGTGACTGATCTCTACCTCTGGCCGCCAGGCGGGCGCTGCAGCGCGGCCAACGTTCTCATGAGTCACTTCGGTGCGCAGGTAGACGCGCCCGCGCTGACCTTCGGCGACGATGGCCATGAGCCGCTGGCCGACACGACGCGCCTTGCCTTCCTCTCGAATGTAGTCGTAGGCGATTGGGACGTTGGGCGGGAATATGCACTTGAAGGCGGCACGCTTGCCCGCTGTC